>NZ_QQWV01000014.1:0-85162 GCF_003951715.1 Sphingomonas sp. ABOLH
CCCGCCTCGGCCTCCTTCAGGATGCCAATGATCTGCTCTTCCGAAAACTGCTTCCGCTTCATTCCGTCCGTCCCTTCGAGGGGCCGGTCTCTAGTTCCAGATGGATGAAGAAACGGGGGTCACGTCAGTGAACGTGCAGCTCGTGAAGCGCCAGGCCAAGCGTCACCGCGGCGCCAGGACCGACCAGCACTGATGGACCAGTTACCTTGCAGCGCTTGTCACCGACAACGTTCATGAGGCGAGACACAAGGACCTGCAGATCCGTAGAATGCGATTGCGGCTGCAGGAGAAGATCGCCGATGCTGCTCAGCATCGCAGTCCGCGCGGCGAGATCCCGAGCCTTGTCGATCAAGGGTCGATCCTCGTCGAGAACTTGATTTGTTATCGCGGAGACGATCGCAAGGAGGTTGCGCAACTGGTGACGTGCGGTACTCGCGGAGACGTAATCAACGGATTGGGATAGGGCGACAGATGGCAAGCCCAAAGCCGGCGCCACTTGCGCAAGATCACCGCTGATCCGTACCTCGGAGCCGTCAACCAGCGACACAGTGGTCGTGGCCTCGACCCCCCGAACCTGCACGATAGCTTCAGGGTTGATCACGAGACGGGACCCGTCCGAAGCGACCAACTCACGAGAATGAGCATCAACCCTAAAAAGAGCTGAGCCGCTGGCACCGGCGCTCACGTCCTGTGTTAGCACTTGATCGCCGACACGATCGGCTTCGGCATGGTCCAGCGCTTCCGCCAGCTTGCAGGCAAACAGGCTTGATCCGTTTCCGTTATCGTCCAAAACATTCAGCGCTTGACGCGCCAGTGCAATTGACGTGAGTTCCGTCTCTCGATTGTTCATGCGGCTTAGCCCAGGACCACGCCAGCAGTGCGCTGTTCGCTCAAATTGGTGCTACCGCACAAGCATGTAGCGTGCAATCTGATGGGAACGGCGTCGCGATCTGTTCACTCATTGGCGCGCTCAGAGAAAACCTCATTTTACATAAGATATATTATCGAACAAAACAGGTGTAAGCGCCAGATACAAATGACACCGTCCTGCTAGATAGAAACGGCACTGCCGGTGCTTTCAGTGGGTCGCCGGTGTCATAGCCTTCCTCGGCAACGAGGACGCGCATGGTATGACGGTGCTGACGATGAGTGCTGCTGAGATCACCCGGTTCGACACGCTGATGCGGCTCGACCGCGGCGAGATCCGGATCCCGGACGCGATGGAGCTTCTTGGCCTCCAGCGGCGGCAAATCTACCGGCTGCTCGATCGCCTTCGACAGGAAGGCGCTGCTGGACTCGTGTCGCGCAAGCGCGGACGCCCGAGCAACCGCCGCTACAGCGACGCCTTTCGCGCCGAGGTCGTCGCTCTCGTGCGGGAAAACTATGCCGACTTCGGGCCGACGCTCGCGCGCGAATACCTTGCGGAGCGGCACGGCTTGGGCCTCTCGTGTGAGACGTTGCGTCAGATCATGATGGAGGCGGGCCTTTGGAAAGACCGCGCGGCCAGGCGCCCGCGCCCCTACCAACCCCGCTATCGGCGCGACTGTCGCGGCGAACTGGTCCAGGTCGACGGCTCGAAACACTGGTGGTTCGAGGACCGCGGCCCGCAATGCACGCTGCTGGTGTTCATCGACGACGCGACGAGCGAGCTGATGCACCTCGAGATGGTCGAGAGCGAAAGCACCTTTTCCTACATGCGCGCGACGCGGACGTACCTCGAGCGGCACGGCAAGCCGGTCGCCTTCTACACGGACAAGCACAGCGCGTTCCGCAACAACACAGCCTCGGCGAACGGCGACGGGATGACCCATCTCGGGCGGGCACTGGACCGGCTGAACATCGATCTGATCTGCGCGAACTCGCCGCAAGCGAAGGGGCGCGTCGAGCGGGCCAACGCGACGCTGCAGGACCGGCTCGTCAAGGCGATGCGGCTCCACCGCATCAACACCATCGACGAAGCCAACGCCTTCCTCCCCTCCTATATGGCGCAACACAACCAGCGGTTCGCCAAGGCGCCGTTCGACCCGCGCGATCTGCACCGACCGCTGGCCATCCACGAGAACCTTGAAGCCGAGATGGTCTGGCGCGAGCAGCGCACCGTCACCGGCGCCCTCACCCTGCACTACAACAAGGCCATGTTCATCCTGGAGCCGACCCCGGTCGCTCAGGGGCTAGCTGTAGCGGCTCGCAAACATAGCGGCGTCTGCTCGCCATCGGAGCGATTTTGTGCTCACGCTCTCTGCCACTGGCGGGCGGCATCGTGCTCAAATTAGCTGCCAGCGTGCTCGCCATCATCGGGCGCTGCTCGCAATCGGAGATGGCTGCTCACATTATCCGCTCCGGGCGGATGCCAAAGGCGGGTTCATTTCACGGGCCGGATCGTCCCATTTCTCCGTCTCCAACCGGCCATTTCGGGAATGAGCAATCGGGAACATATTTTGGGAAAACGGCTATTCCCCTGCCGTCCGGCGCGCCTTGCGACCGTCAGCCGTCTCCCTGAACCTTCCCAATCGGGAAAGCGGAGTGCCGCGTCACCAGTATTTCGAAATCGCCCGAAACTGCTCGACCGCAACCTTCGTCCCTTCACCTTCCTCGGCATGAACGAGGCAGTGGTCAATATGGTCGTTGATGAGCGCGCGCTTGGCGCTGGCAATCGCGCTTTCGACGGCCTGGAGCTGCTGGGCGATGTCGACGCATGGCCGCTCTTCCTCGATCATCCCGACGATGCTGCGCAGATGACCCGCTGCGCGGTTCAGGCGCTTGATGATCGCCGGGTGGCTGGAGTGCGCGTTATGAGACATGCCCTCAATGTAGGATGCCGGCACCGATGTTGTCGAGTATCCCCCCAGGGGGATAGACGGCATCCCCCTAGGGGGATATGAGGCGTCCATGCTCAGCGTCCTGGCAAACCGGACTTACCGTCATCTGTTTCTCGCCCAGATCATCGCATTGATCGGGACGGGACTTGCGACCGTTGCGCTGGGACTGCTGGCTTATGACATCGCTGGTGGCAGCGCCGGGGCCGTGCTGGGCACGGCGCTCGCGATCAAGATGGTCGCCTATATCGGCGTCGCCCCGATCGCCGGAGCGTTCGCCAACCGCGTACCCCGGCGGGCGTTGCTTGTCAGCATGGATGCGATCCGCGCGGCCGTGGCGATCTGCCTGCCGTTCGTGAACCAGGTCTGGCAGGTCTATGTCCTGATCTTCGTCCTGCAATCGGCGTCGGCCGCGTTCACGCCGACGTTTCAGGCGACCATCGCGGACGTTTTGCCGGATGAGCGTGACTATACCCGCGCCCTGTCGCTGTCGCGTCTCGCCTATGACATGGAGAGCCTGACCAGCCCCATCCTTGCGGCCGGCCTGCTGACGGTGATGAGCTATCACTGGTTGTTCTCGGGCACGGCGATCGGCTTCATCGCTTCGGCGCTGCTCGTCGTCTCGACGGTCCTGCCCCGGCCCGCACCAGTCGAGGATCAGGGCGGCATTTACGACAAAACGACGCGGGGAACGCGCATCTACCTCAGGACGCCGCGCCTGCGCGGACTGCTGGCCCTGACGCTCAGCGCCGCTGCCGCGAGCGCGATGGTCATCGTCAACACCGTCGTCATCGTGAAGGGCCTGGGCCTGAGCCAGCGCGATGTCGCACTGACGCTCGCCGCCTTCGGAGGCGGCTCGATCACCGCGGCGCTGACCCTGCCGCGGGTATTGGACAGGATCGCCGATCGCACGGTGATGATCGTCGCCGCTGCCGTGCTGACGATCACGCTCGCGGCGCTCGCCGCGATCAGCGCGACGATGACGCCGGGCGCTGCCTATTGGCACGTCCTGCTGGCGGGCTGGCTGGTCATGGGCGTCGCCTACTCCGCAAGCCTCACGCCGTCCGGACGACTTCTTCGCCGATCGGCCAATGCCGAGGACCGGCCCGCCCTGTTCGCGGCGCAGTTCGCACTCAGCCATGTGTGCTGGCTGATCTGCTATCCGCTCGTCGGACAGTTGGGCGCTCGCGTCAGCATGAGCGCGGCCTTCGTCGGCATGGCGGCGCTGTCCGCGATCGGCGTCGTCGCGGCGCTTCGCCTATGGCCGGCGCATGATCCGGACGTCATTCCGCATGACCATGCCGATCTACCCGCCGACGATCCCCACCACGCAGAGCACGCCAAGGGCGATCATGCTTTCGTGATCGATCGCCGTCATCCGAAGTGGCCGAACCGGTGATGCGCTTGTCCGTTACAGGCGGTCAGCGTAGTTTCGGCAGAATGCCTATGCGTCATCCTCGATCCGCGCTGCTGGGCGCCGTGCTGGCGCTCGTCGCCATGCTCGGCCTGATCGGCCTGTCGGGGTGGCACAATGCGATCGTCCATGACGACGATGCGATCCATGCGTCAGTGATCGAGCATAGCCACGATACGCCCGAGAAATCCGATCCCGATGCACCGATCCATGTGTTGGCGCACGCGACAGGGCATTGGGTAGCGTTTGACGGGGCGCTCCCGTCCGAGCGGATGATCCTCGTTGCCGACCGGCAATGGATGATCGGCACCGCTCGTCTGCCCGGAGGGATCGACCCCGCAGAGTTTCTTCGACCTCCACGAGCCTGAGCCGGCACCGGCGCCAACCGCGCCACCAAGCTCACCTTTGCAGGAAGAAGATCATGAACGGCCCCAGTCGCCGGCAGCGCAGGCTTGCGCTGGCCGGTATGCTCGTAATGCTGTGCCCCATCGGCACGGCCGGTGCGCAGACGGCACCACCCTTCGCCCAGCTCCTGCGTCAGGCGCAGACGGCTCCGCGCGTGACCGCCCTCGATGCGGACGTGGCCCGCGCGCAAGGCCTTGCCGAACAGGCGCGCGCGCGGCCCAATCCCTTCATCAACGTCTACGCCGAGAACTTCGCCGGCGACTTGCAGAACAACGCGCGCAATCAGCAGCAGACCACCTTCCAGATCGATCAGCCGATTGAGCTGGGGGGCAAGCGTTCCGCCCGGATCGCGGCCGGGGAGGCGGGCATCGCCGCGGCGCAAGCACGGAACCGCGATGGCCGTCTGCTCTTCGCCACTGAACTGGCGCGCGCCTATGCGAGTGCCGAGGTAGCGGAACGCCGGATCGCGCTCGCCGAGGACGAGGTGGAGGAGGCGACCGCCGACCTGAAGGTCGCTCGCGCCCTTGTCGGTGCCGGCAAGGAAGCACGGTTGCGCCAGCTTCAGGCGGAAACCGAACTCGCGACCCTCGAAGCCGATCTTGAAGTCGCGCGTGCCCAGAAGACAGCGGCGCTCGCGCGGCTTTCAGGCTTGGCAGGTTCCCCGACGACGTTCACCGGGGTTGGGGAATCCCTGCTCGATCGGATGAACGCGCGACCGTCGAGCGGACCGGTCGATCCGATGCAGGCAACGACGGTCAAGGTCGCGGAAGCGGAACGGGAGGCAGCTGCAAGAGCCGTTACGGTACAGCAACGGCTTGCTGTTCCCAACATCACGGCGCAGCTTGGCGTTCGCCAGCTTCGCGTCGCCAGCGGCCCCGCCGTCGTCGCCGGGGTATCGGTGCCGCTGCCGTTCTTCGATCGCAACCGGGGCAATATCGATGCAGCCCGTGCCGATCTTCAGGGAGCCGAAGCCCGCGCCGCAGCGGCGCGGCTCGAAGCGGAGACCGGCGCGCGGGCCGCTTTCGTCCTCGTGCAGGCCGCCGATACGCGCGCGGTAGCCGCACAGCGAACGATGCGGACCGCCGAGGAGGCGTATCGCCTTGCACGTATCGCCTATGAGGCGGGCAAGGCACCGCTGATCGAACTGCTTGCCGCCCGTCACAATCTCGGCGCCGCCCGAGGCGTCATCCTCGACGCCGACATCGCGCGTCTCGACGCCCGCGCCAACCTTGCCCGCCTGTCGGGCCTCAGCATCACCGGAGAAGCGGTCCAATGACCGGAAAACATCGTCTCTATGCCGGGGCCGCCATCGGGCTGGTCGCGGCTGCCGCGCTCGGTTTCGGCGTCGCACGCCTCACCCAGGCACCTGTTCCGACACCGGCCCCGACAGAAGCCGCCACACCGGCAGCGTCGAACGACAGGCTGGTCATCACGCCGCAAGCTATTGCGACGTCGCAGATCACCGTCGCCCCTGCCGCTTCAGGCGAGCTGGATGCTGCTGTCATCGCCTCCGCGACGGTTGAGGCCACACCGGACGCGGAAGCGTTGCTGACGGCCCGCGCACCGGGGACGATCACGCGCATCTTCTCGCGGATCGGCGATCCTGTCCGGGCAGGCCAGACACTCGCCCTGGTCGAAAGCCGGGACGCCTCGCAGATCGCGGCCGACCGTTCATCGGCATCGGCGCGCGTGACGCTCGCCCAGCGCCAGCTCGCGCGCGAACGGACCTTGCTCGCACAGGGCGTCAGTCCCCGTGCCGACTACGAGGCCGCACGGGCCAACCTCGCGGTGGCTCAGGCCGACGCGCGCCGTGCCAGCGCCGCGGCAGGCGCCGCGCGTGTTACCGGCGACGGACGCTCCGTGGCGATCATCAGCCCGATCGCCGGCCGTGTGACTGCTGCTGCTGCCAATCTCGGCCAGTATGTCGCGGCGGAAACCGAGCTGTTCCGGGTCGCCGATCCGCGTCGATTCCAGATCATCGCCAACGTGCCCCCGGCCGATGCCATGCGGGTCCGCACCGGCGATCGGGTCGAGCTGAGCACCAGTGATGGCCGCACCATTGAAGGCCGGGTCCGTGCCGCAACAGGCGTCGTTGATCCGCAGTCGCGCACCGCGACGATCGTGGTGACGCCGACCGCCGGCACCAGCACGCTCGCACCCGGACAGCTCGTCCAGGCGCGCATCCTGGCCAGCGGCGGTGCGACCAAGGGCGGCGTCATGGTCCCACAGGATGCCGTGCAGACGCTGGGCGATAGGACGGTGGTGTTTGTCCGGACGCCGCAGGGGTTCAAGGCGCAGCCTATCCGCATTGCCAACCGCTCTGGCGGCATGGTCGCCGTTGCCGAAGGTATTAGCGCGGGCACGCAGATCGCCACGACCAACGCCTTCCTCATCAAGGCCGAACTCGAAAAGAACGTGGGAGGCGAGGAATGATCGAGCGCATCCTTTCGACATCGGTTCGCCTCCGATGGCTGGTCGCGTTCCTGACCCTCGTCGTCGTCGCGTTCGGGGCATGGCAGATCACCAAGCTGCCGATCGACGCGGTGCCAGACGTCACCAACCGTCAGGTGCAGATCAGCACCTTCGTCCCCTCGCTCGGCCCGGTCGATGTCGAAAAGCAGGTGACGTTCCCCGTCGAGACGGCATTGGCGGGCATCCCCGGGCTGGAGATGACGCGCTCCTTCTCGCGCAACGGCTTCAGCCAGGTGACGGCGGTCTTCACCGACGCGACCAGCATCTACTTCGCGAGGGCGCAGGTCACGGAACGGCTCGCCCAGGCGAAGGACAGCCTGCCGGCAGGCGTGCAACCCAACCTCGCGCCGCTCAGCACCGGCCTCGGCGAGATCTTCTTCTACTCGATCGCCTTCCGTCACCCGGACGGCAAGGGCGTGAAGACGGTCGATGGTCAGCCGGGCTGGCAGTCGGACGGCAGCTATCTGACGCCGGAGGGCGAGCGGCTGACCACCGAACTCGCCAAGGCTGCCTATCTGCGCACGGTGCAGGACTGGATCATCCGGCCGCAGATGCGCAACGTGAAGGGCGTTGCCGGGGTCGATTCCAATGGCGGTTATGTCAAACAGTATCTGATCGAACCCAACCTCAATGCGCTCGCCTCCTACGGCATCTCGATCACCGAGCTGGCCGATGCGATGGAGCGGGCGAACGTCTCGGCAGGCTCGAACTATGTGCGCCGCGCCGGCGAGAGCTTTCTGGTTCGCGCCGATGCCCGCCTGAAGTCGATCGAGGACATCCAGGAGGCGGTCGTCGCCACCCGCAACGGCGTGCCCGTGCGGGTCAAGGACGTCGGGCAAGTGATGATCGGTGGTGCGGTCCGCACCGGGTCGGGCAGCCGCATGGGATCGGAGGCGGTCATCTCGACCGTGCTGATGCTGGTAGGCGAGAACAGCCGCATCGTCGCGACCGCGGTCGGAGAGAAGCTGGAACAGGTCAACCGGACGCTGCCGCCCGATGTATTCGCCGAACCCGTCTATAACCGCTCGAAGCTGGTCAACGCGACGATCGCGACGGTCGAGAAAAACCTGATCGAGGGCGCGTTGCTCGTCATCGTCGTCCTGTTCCTGTTGCTCGGCAACGTCCGCGCCGCGCTCATCACCGCCGCGGTCATTCCGATCACGATGCTGATGACGGCATCGGGCATGAATGCGCTGGGCGTATCCGGCAATCTGATGAGCCTGGGCGCGCTCGACTTCGGCCTGATCGTCGACGGGGCGGTCATCATCGTCGAGAATGCGCTGCGCCACCTCGCCGAGCGCCAGCACGCCGAGAACCGCCTGCTGACGCTGGACGAGCGCCTTGAGACGACCGCCGCATCGGCGAAGGAGATGATCCGGCCGACCGTCTTCGGCCAGCTTATCATCTTCCTCGTCTTCGTCCCGCTGCTCACGTTCCAGGGCGTCGAGGGAAAGACGTTCTCGCCGATGGCGACGACGCTGATGATCGCGCTGGCCTGCGCCTTCGTCCTGTCGCTGACCTTCGTGCCGGCGATGATCGTGATCCTTATCAAGGGCCGGGTCAGCGAAACGGAGGTGAAGCCGATCCGCTGGTTCAAGGAGCGGTATGCGCCGCTGCTGGGCAAGGCGATCGCCCGACCGTTGCCCTTCATCACGGCCGGTGCCGGCGTGTTCGTCGCGGCGGTGTTCTGCTTCGGCTTCCTCGGCGAGGAGTTCATGCCGCAGCTCGACGAGAAGGACATCACCGTCACCAACTTCCGCGTGCCCTCGGCCTCGATCGACCAGTCGACGCAGATGCAGATGCGGATCGAGGATGCGTTGAAGACGCTGCCGGAGGTGGCGCTGGTCTTCTCCAAGAACGGCAACGCCGACCTCGGCACCGATCCCATGCCGCCCAACTCGTCGGACACCTATGTCATTCCCAAGCCGGAAAGCGAATGGCCGGCGGAGGTAAAGACCAAGGAGGATATCATCGCCCGCATCGAGGAGCGGATGAAGGGGGTCATCGGCAACCGGACCGAAATCCAGCAGCCGATCCAGATGCGCTTCAACGAGCTGATCGCCGGCGTCCGCGCCGACGTGGCGATCAAGCTCTATGGCGACGACCTCGATGCAATGACCGCACAGGCCCAGAAGATCGCCAATGCGGTGCGCACCATCCCGGGCGCGGGCGACGTCAGCGTCGAGCAGACGGACGGCGCCCCCACCTTCGACGTGCAGATCGACCGCCAGGCTGCCGGACGGCTTGGCCTCTCGGTCGAGGAGGTGGCGAACACCGTCTCGGCCGCGCTGGGCGGCCGGGAAGCCGGGCTGTTATTCGAGGGCGATCGGCGCTTCTCGGTGGTGGTGCGCCTGCCCGACGCGCAGCGTGACGACATCGATACGCTGGGCGCGATCCCGGTCATGCTGCCGACGCCCGAGGGACAGACCGCGCGCTCGATCCCGCTGCGCGAGGTGGCGCGGTTCAATTATACGCAAGGGTTGAATCAGATCAGCCGCGAGAACGGCAAGCGCATGATGACCGTTCAGGTCAATGTGCGTGGACGCGACCTTGGCGGCTTCGTCAAGGAAGCCGAAGCCCGCATTGATGCGATGCCGCTTCCTGCCGGCATGTATACCGGTTGGGGCGGCACCTTCGAGAGTCTGCAATCGGCGCGGCTTCGCCTGATGCTGGTGGTGCCGATCTGCTTCTTGGCGATCTATGCGCTGCTCTACATGGCGCTTGGCGGCTTCATCCCCGCGCTGATCGTCTTCTCCGCGGTGCCGATGGCGCTCGCGGGCGGCGTCTTCGCCCTGCTGCTGCGCGGCATTCCCTTCTCGATCACTGCCGCAGTCGGGTTCATCGCGTTGTCGGGCGTCGCGGTCCTCAACGGCCTCGTCATGATGGGCGCGATCCGCAAGCACCGCGAGGAAGGCGAGGACGATGATCGGGCTATCGCCGATGGTGCGATGGAGCGGGTTCGTCCGGTTCTGATGACGGCGCTGGTTGCGTCGCTCGGCTTCGTACCGATGGCGCTCGCCACCGGCACGGGTGCGGAGGTGCAGCGCCCGCTCGCCACGGTCGTCATCGGCGGCCTCATCACGTCGACCGCGCTGACGCTGCTGGTGCTGCCGGCGATCACCGCATGGGCGTCGCGTTTTCAGCGACGCCGCAAGGTGGCCGAACCAGTCCTTGCCTAGATCGGTGCCGCCAGTCGCTCGAACCGGCGACTGGCAGCATCCCAGCTCAGCACCTTCATGTACGTATCAACGTAATCGCCGGCCTTCGCGCCATAGTCGATCGCATAGGCGTGTTCGTACATGTCGAGCGCCAGAAGCGGCGTTCCCCCTGCCAGCGTCATCGTATGATCGGCAGCCCATTGGTTCGTCAGACGCCCGTCCCGTTCGCTCCAGGTGAGCAATACCCATCCCGACCCGGCAGCCAGCGCCTTGCCCATGCCGGTAAACTCGGCCGCCCAGCGCGCATGGCTGCCGAAGTCGCGTTCGATCGCCTGCGAAAGCCGTGCGCCCGGCCGCGAAGCACCGCCCAAGCCCGCGAAATAGATTTCGTGCAGGATCATCGAGTTCCAGGCGATCAGCTCCTCACGCTTCAGCCCGTTGAGCGTGAAGCCCGGTGCCGTCATCGGGTCGAGCCTGGCAAACTCGGCCTTGATCGCTCCGAGGCGCTTGACCGCACCAATATAGTTGTTGTCGTGGTGGCTGGTCAGCAGCTTGGCGGACAGCCCGGGAAGCGTTGCTGCATCGAACGGTAGCGGCCGGGGCGTGAAGGCTGGCGCCGGGTTGGCAGGAGCTTGTGCGGCCACAGGCCCGCCCAACGAGGCGGCACCCGCTGCGATCCCCAGACCCAGCGCCGCACGACGATCGATCGCATCCATCGACTTCTCTCCGCTATTCATCGGATTACCCCAAGCCCATAAAGCGCCAGCCCCACAGCCGACGTCGCCAGCAGGGTCGTGATGACCCCCGCCCGCGTCATGAAGATCGCGTAGGCTGCGCCCAGCGAGAGGACGAAGGCGGCCGGATCGATGCTGGTCAGCACCGGCGCATCGAAGCGGAACGGCCCTGCTGCCACCATCGTCGTTTCGCGAAACAGCGTATGCAGCGCGAACCACACCGCGAGGTTGAGTACGACGCCCACGACCGCCGCGGTGATCGCCGACAGCGCGCCCGCGACGGCAGCGTTACCGCGCAGTCGCTCGATGAAGGGCGCACCGAGGAAGATCCACAGGAAACACGGCACGAACGTTACCCAGGTCGCGAGCAGCCCGCCGAGCGTCCCAGCCAACAGCGGGGACAGCCCGGTGGACCCGCGATAGGCGCCGAGGAAGCCGACGAATTGCAGGACCATGATGAGCGGCCCAGGCGTCGTCTCCGCAATGCCAAGACCGTCCAGCATCTCCTTCGGCCCCAGCCAGCCATAATTCTCGACCGCCTGCTGCGCGACATAGGCGAGGACGGCATAGGCCCCGCCGAACGTCACCATCGCCATCGTCGAGAAGAAGGTCGCGATGCGGCTGAACACGTCATCGGGACCGAGCGCGATCAACAGCGCCGCGACCGGCACGAGCCAGAGAGCCAGCCAGACCAGCGCTGTGCGGACCGTCTCAGCCCATGTCGGCCGGGCATGGGCGGGCAGCTCTTCGCCGAGTAGTGTATCCGCGTCGGCTACGATCGTGCCCTTGGACGCGCCGTGCCCTCCGCCCCTGAAGGCCGTGCTGCCTTGCCGGGTCGACCACCATCCGATGAGGCCGGCACCCAGCACGATCAGCGGAAACGGCGCGCCGGCGAAGAAGATCAGGACGAACGCCAGCGCGGCAAGCGCCCTTGCCGGCGTCGACTTGAGCGCCCGTCCGCCGATCCGCACGACCGCCTGAAGCACGACGGCCAATACCGCGCACTTGAGGCCGAAGAACAGCGCCGAGACGATACCGACGCGACCGTAGAGGACATAGACCCAGCTCAGCGCCATGATCGCGACCGCGCCGGGAATAACGAACAGCACGCCGGCGACGATGCCGCCCTTCGTCCGGTGCATCAGCCAGCCGATGTATGTGGCGAGCTGTTGCGCCTCTGGCCCTGGCAGCAACATGCAATAGTTGAGGGCGTGCAGGAACCGCTGCTCCCCGATCCAGCGTTTTTCGTCGACGAGGATGCGGTGCATTACCGCGATCTGTCCGGCAGGACCGCCGAACGAGAGCATCGCGATGCGCAGCCAGACCCAGAAGGCCTGGCCGAGCGTGACCGGTTCCGGGCGCGTCGGCGTCGCGACGTCGGCTGTCACCGCGGTCATGACGACACCTTCCCGCGCGCCGGCTGATGCGAGGACCAGTTGTGCTTCTCGCCCTGCGCGTCACGGCACCAGCGATAGAGCGCATCGTATACCGCCATGCCGGCTTCGAGCTGGGCGTGATCGTCACTGTGGATACGCGACAGGCCAAGCGAGATGGCGAGCAGTCCAGCAGCCTCGGGCACAAGGTCGAGCCGATCGGTATCGGCGCCCCGCACGATCGTCGCGAGGCGGACCAGCGGTTCGTGCGCGTCGAGGCCGAAGGCCTCGACCATGATGTCGAAGGTGCAACGCTCGCCGCGATGGCTCCAGAATACGCCTTCGTCCGCGACGTCGAACGGCTCGGCCTGTTGTTGCTTGGCGACGGTCAGCACGTCACCGGGCGCGACGAACAAGAAGCGGGCCTGCGGATCGACGAACCGTCGGATCAGCCAGGGACAGGCGATGCGATCGACCTTGGGCCGCGCTCGTGTGACCCACCATGTTTGGCCATCGTCATGTCGTGGCGGCAGATGGACCAGGGAAACGGTAGGCAACCCGCTTGCCGCCCATGCGGCGAACCCGCCGTCCAAGACTTCGGCCGCTACACCCTCGCTGCGAAGAATGGCGGCCGCTGCAACTGCCAGACCACTACCATCGGTGTCGATGAGGACCGCTGATGACCCGGAGGCATATCCCCATTGGGTCGGATCAAGGAGAACTGGAAACAGTGATCCCGGAATGGCTTCTGTCGGTCCGTCGCGCAGATCGATGATACGCGGCGCGCTGGGCGATGCGACAAGGCGGGCAAGTTTGTCCGGTGTTATAGCGTTTGGAGCAGGCATGACGCGTCCCTTGCGTGTTCGTGCTGGACGCGATTCTCTGGCTGACGCCTCGTGGGGAGATCGCCATCCCCATACGCTTAATCAGCCATGCTCACCGTGCGATGTCAATCACCGTCGCCACTGTCCCAATTCTCGTAGCCGACGAGTTTCGAGAAGCGATTTCGATTCCCGCAATTCGATCCCAAACGGGACGATCGCTGCAAGCGCGATCCGACTGGAACGGTCGTAAACGTATATCGGTGCCCGTTCTATGCGCTCACGCTGTTCGCAAAAACCTTCCTTTCTGACGATCCTGCTGGCAGGCCGGCTCGGCGACGCATTCCGGCGGTCCGCCATTTGTCAAAACTGTTCTGGAAACCTGCTTCGCAAAACGCTATGCCGATAACGGGTTTGGAGAAGATCGAGCGGTCATGCGGGTCGGGTATGCCAGGGTTAGCACCAGCGACCAGAACCCCGACCTGCAACTGGACGCATTGCGCCGCGCCGGTTGCGAACGGGTCTTCACCGAAAACGCGTCGGGTGCTCGCGACGACCGTCCCGAACTCGCCCGCATCTTCGGCGAGGTGCTGCGTGCCGGCGACACGCTCGTGGTGTGGAAGCTCGACCGCCTCGCCCGCTCGCTGAAGAAACTGATCGCTACGGCTGAGGAGCTGGAGCGCGAGAAGATCGGGCTGGTGTCGCTGACCGAGAATATCGACACCACCACGCCGGGCGGCATGCTCACCTTCCACGTCTTCGGCGCCATCGCCCAGTTCGAGCGCGCCTTGATCCGCGAGCGTACCACCGCAGGGCTGATCGAGGCGCGCAGACAGGGCCGCAAGGGTGGCCGTCCGCCTTCGATGCGTCCGGCCGATGTGACCGCCGCGCGCGCCATGATGACGGAGGGGTCGCTGCCGGTGCGCGATATTGCCCGACGCATGGGTGTGTCGGTTGCCACGCTGTATCGCTATGCCGGCAAGCGCGGGCGCGCCGCTGCTGCGAAGGAAGCCGTCGCGGCACATGGCTGACGCGCGGAAGCGACCGCCCGGTGAGGCATTGGTCGAGCTTCGCCGACGGCTGTCGCTGTTGTCCCCGCGTGATCCGAACCGCACCGAGATCGTTGCCCGCGCCGCACAGGCTTACGGCATCTCAGTCTGGACGATGTACCGCGCGTTGCGCGAATTCAACCGGCCCAAATCCGTGCGGCGCAGCGATCATGGCGCGACACGTGTCGCGCCGCAGCCGCAGATGGAGCGCTATGCCGAGATCGTCGCGGCGCTGAAAATTCGTACCACCAACGGCAAGGGGCGGCGCGTGTCTACGGCCCGCGCGATCCAGTTACTGGAAGGCGACGGCGTCGAAACCCCCGATGGCCTCGTGAAGGTCGAGCCGGGCCTGTTGAAGCGGGCGACCATAGATCGGCTGCTGCGTGCGTCGGGGCTGGACCATGCCCGGGTGACCTGTCCCGGTGCCGCGGTACGCTTTCAGGCACGACGCTCGAACGAGTTATGGCACTTCGACATGAGCCCGTCCGACCTCAAGCAGGTGGAGGCGCCGCTGTGGATCGAGGAAGGGCGCGGTCGACCGACGCTGATGCTGTTCTCGGCGGTGGATGACTGTTCCGGTGTGGTCTACCAGGAATATCGCGGCGTCTACGGCGAAGACGCGGAATCGGCGCTCCGCTTCCTGTTCAATGCGTTCGCCGCCAAGCCCGAACCCGAGCTGCCGTTCCAGGGCCTGCCGGTCACGATCTACATGGACAACGGTCCGGTCAGCCGGTCGAGCGTCTTCCAGTCGGTGATGGGCAGTCTCGGTATCCGTGTCCTGACGCACCTCCCGCCCAAAAAAGAAGACCGTCACACCGCCGCGCGTGCCAAGGGCAAGGTCGAGCGGCCCTTCCGCACCATCAAGGAGGTGCACGAGACGCTCTACCACTTCCACAAGCCCAAGGATGAGGAAGAAGCGAACCTGTGGCTGCGCCGCGCGCTGGTCACCTACAACAATGCCGACCATCGCTCCGAACCGCATGCCCGCATCGAGCACTGGTTGCGTCATCTGCCCTCCGAAGGCGTCCGGGCGATGTGTTCATGGGAGCGGTTCTGCGCCTTCGCGCGCCAGCCCGAGCGTCGTACCGTCGCCGGCGATGCGACCGTGTCGGTCGAGGGCACGACCTACGAGGTCGAGCCACATCTCGCCGGCGAGACGGTGACGCTGCTGTGGGGGCTGTTCGACCAGGCGCTGTTCGTCGAGCATGACGGCAAACGCTTCGGCCCGTTCGAACCATCGCGCGGCGCAGTGCCGCTCTACCGCTACCGCAAGTACCAGAAGAGCCGGGCGGAAGAACGGCTCGACAAGGTGGTGCGGCTCGCCGACCAGCTCGGCCTGCCGCGTGCCGCGATCACGGGTGGCGACCGGCCCTTGCCGTCGCTGCCGCCCACCACCTCAGGGCTTCCCGTGCGGCGCACGCCCTTTCCGGAGCCCGTCGTCGAGACGGCCCATGCCACTGGCCTGGCCGCCCGTCAGGCGATCGTCGAGCAGCTCCGGGTTCCGCTCGGCTCGTTGCCCGAGGAGGATCGTGCCTTCATCGATGCGTTGCTCGGCGAGACGCTCGACAAGGCCGTCATCGCCGATCGCATTCGCGACCGGTTCCTGTCACGACGAAGGACCAGTTGATGCTCGCCGACGTGCAATCCAGCTACGGCCTCGCCCGCCCGTTCCAGGGCGCGGGCAATTTCGAGACCGAGCATCAGCGCGTCATCGTTCGCGAGGTATGCGCAGCGGTGCAGACCGGACGGCTGATCGTCGTCTCCGGGCTGGTCGGTTCGGGAAAGACCCACCTGCTGCGCCGGATCGAGGACGAACTGGCCCGCGCCGGCAAGGTCGCGGTCGCCAAGTCGCTGGCGGTGGACAAGCGACGTACATCGCTCACCTCGTTGATCGAGGCGTTGTTCTACGACCTTTCGTCCGGCGAACGCGCACAAGTAAAGATCCCCAAACAGGCCGAGCGGCGCGAGCGTGATCTTCGCGACCTGATGCGCAAGGGCAAGCGCCCGATCGTGCTGGTGGTCGACGAGGCACACGACCTACACCACAAGACGCTGACCGGCCTCAAGCGGCTCATGGAGGTGGTGGCCGATGCCGGCGTGCTGCTGTCGGTCCTGCTCGTCGGCCATCCCCGGTTGCGCAATGACCTGCGTCGCCCACAGATGGAGGAGATCGGCTACCGCACCACGACCTTCGACTATGAGGGGATCACATCGGCGCGCCGGGAATATGTCACTTGGCTGCTCGACGCCTGCGCGGCGGATGGCGTCAAGGCGGCCGACCTGATGGATGACGACGCGATCGACCTCATCGCCGAGCGCCTGCGGACCCCGCTCCAGATCGAAATGCATCTGACGCTCGCCTTCGAGCAGGGCTTCCGGTTGGGCGCAAAGCCGGTGACCGTCGAGATCGTCGAGCAGGTGCTGTCGCGCGCGATCGACGATCTCGAGCCGACGTTGACCCGCAACGGCTACGATGCCGCCACGCTCACCGCCCAGCTCGGCGCCCGACCCTCAGATGTACGGGCCCTGCTCGCCGGCACGCTCGATCCCGAACACACCCGGGACCTCACCGAGCAACTGCGCGCGGCCGGTGTCCCGGTATAGGTGCGCCTGTACCAAGCACGGCCAAGGCCCCGTTCAATTCCAGCAAGGAGTATGGAAGACCATGAATATCGGTGAGCTTGCAAAGGGCGTCGCGGCTGCGACGGGATCGACAGAGGCCAATGCGAAGGCCGCGATCGCCGCGGTGTTCGACCAGATCGCCGACGCGGCCGCCAAGGGCGACGAGGTGTCGATCACTGGTTTCGGCAAGTTCGCCGTCAAGGATCGGCCCGAACGGCAAGGCCGCAACCCGGCTACCGGAGAGGCGATGACGATCGCGGCATCAAAGAAGGTGTCCTTTACCGCCGCCAAGGCGCTGAAAGACAGACTCTGACACCGACAGGAACAGCGGACTCTTGATCCCGCTGTTCCTGCTTCCGCCTGCCGGCCCGTGACATCAGGGGGTGACCGTGAATCGTCTCTGCTTCGCCTTGCCGTTGCTGCTCTTCGCCTGTTCCGGTTCCCGCCCGCGCAACGCCGAGGCACAATCCGTCCCGACCCCGGCTGCCGCCATTCCGAAGGGAGCCACGCTCGATGCATCGGGCTTTGCCACGATCCTGTCGGCACCTCCGGTGCCCTACTCCGATACGCCGCCCCCGCCCGATCAGAACCAGCGCTTCGACGATCCGGCAGCCATAGAGAGGATGAACCCGGACCAGGCCGCCTCGGCTGCCGCGATGGCGCTCGACCGGCGGATCGCGAAAGCCGATCCCGACAATTACGTCGGTGTCCGGATCGTGCGCGATCCCGAACCGCGCTTTGCGTTTCAATTCAGACGCGACGCTGCGGCCCTGCTGTCGCGCTACACCCGCGATCCGCGCTTCACGGCGGTGGATGGTGGCGTGCCTGCCAGAGAGCTTCAGCCGATCTTCGACGATTGGTGGAAGCGGTTCGAGCCGTACCGGCTCGTCGGGGGTGGCTCTATTGAGCAGTTCGATGGCGTCGTTGGTTTCGACATGAACGTAGACGAGGCGGAGTATCGGAAGGTGGCTGCCGCACAGGGCTGGTCCCTGCCTGACAGGCTGAAGCTTCGCTTCAGACCGCCGGCAAACCCGCGATCGATCCAACCCGATTTGGCGCGCTTCGTTCGCCTCGTACCGCGCGAGGACAGGTCACCCGCCATCATCCATACCGCCGCAATCTTCGGCCGCGTCATCCTCAGGAACGGCTGCTTTCGCGTTCTCCAGCCAGACACGTCCGGAGAGCCGCTGGTGATCTTCGATCGTGATGCCGAAATAGCACTCGATCGCGACGGTTACATGGTGGTCCGCGATCCTCGCGCCGTCGATCGCGTCACGCGCATCGGTGACCGGATGGTGTGGTCGGGGCCTCTCGGCGTCGATGAACGCAGCGTCGGCGTGCAACAGCTACGAACCCGGTGCGGCGCCGGCCCCATCGTCAGCGTCGGTGTACCGCAGAGCAGTCAGCAGTTCCGTGTTCGTGCCTGGGCGATCGATAATCTGGCACGACGCCGCGGCATATCCCGGCAGGCGGCATGGAATGCGATGCGGGCATGCTGGTCACGGGAAGATGCTCGCGACCGTAATCGGACCTCGGCACAGACTGCATTCGAAGATTGCGACGATCCGGTCGTACGTTGAACAGCGGTTGTGTCACCCACTGGCAGATAATGTGAGCCGGCGATTATGATTGCGAGCAGCGACGGATGTTGGCGAGCACGTTGGCAGATAGCGTGAGCAGATCGCTGCGCATGTTGTCAGTTAATTCGAGCAGGAAACCGCTCCGTTTGCGAGCAATGCCCGCTACGATGGCAAGCGCCTACAGCTAGCGCGCAAGAAGGTGGATGTGTGCGAATACCCGGACGGCCGCCTCGAGATCCAGCACGAGGGCGAGGTCCTGCCTTATCGCGTCTTCGACAAGATGCGCCGCGTGAACCAGGCACCGGTGGTCGACAACAAGCACCTCGACGCGGCGCTGGCGCTCGCCCATGCCATCCAGCAGGTGCAGCCGCACCACGCGAAGCGCAACAACAACGAACCGGCGCGTACCGCTCAGCCCGGCGGGGTGTTCAAGGCCCCCTCGCCCGTACCACCCGGGCCGAAGCTGGACCGCCGCAAACTTGGCAATCAGCGCCTGAAGCGAGGCCCCCGCCTCTCCAACGACGAACTCGTCGCGCGCGGCTTGGGCGAGTATGTCCGCCAACAGACGGGATAACTGCATGGCGCCCCTGCCAGCGTCTCACAAAGGATGGTGAAACGGGAATGTCAGCTTTCGCTGGCGGAATGTCGGACACGTTCAACGTCCAAACCACCGCCAGCATAGAAATTTATCGTGTGATCGCGATCTCTCAGAGTCCTGCGTACCACTCATATCCTGCAGCATCCTCCCAATACCCACCCTTGCCGCCATAGATGCCGGCAAGGCTTGGGACCGCCTCGATCCGCTGGACATATTTCGCGTGTTTATAGCCGAGCTGCCGCTCTACCCTGAGACGTAACGGCGCGCCGTTCTGGACCGGAAGCAGCTGGTCGTTGATCCCCCAAGCCAGGATCGTCTGCGGATGAACGGCGTCGATCCGGTCGATCGATTCATAGTACATGGTCCCGTTGGTCTGTGGGTCGGCACAATGAAACACGATAAAACGGGCTTGCGGACTGACACCTGCGCGATCCAGCAACAGCTTTAGGGGCACACCGTGCCATTTCGCGATCGCGCTCCAGCCCTCCACGCAGTCATGACGTGTGATCTGGGTTCGGGTCGGCATCGCCCTGATCTGGTCGAGCGAAAAGGCTTGCGGGTTAGCGACAGCGCCGTCGACCACCAGCCGCCAATCGTTGAAGTTGACGGCAAGATGCCGTGCATAATCGGTTCCGCCCGGCATCCGGGTGCCATTCGCTCGAAAAACGGGCGAGCGCTGCGAAGGAGCGAACTCCTCAGCTAGCGCCGTCCGGTCCTGCAATAGCCTCTGAAAGGCATAGTTGCCCCGCTCGCCGGATGCGAGGAGCGCGCGAAATTGCTCATTTTGCCCTAGACGGTCGCAGCCTGAGAGTATCGTGCCGGCGCCGGCTGCAAGGCTGCCGACAAGAGCGCGGCGTGTGAGAATCGTTGTCATTGCGTGTCCAAGGTCCGCTTGAGCTTGGCGATATGTTTGTCGGGATCGGGTGGCACTCGGAACCAGCCGGTCAACATCGAACGGACCTCGTTGATCGGACCCGCCAGTAGCACCAAAGTCAGGTGAACGACGATGAACGCAGCTATGATACCAGCGCAAATGAAATGCAGAGAGCGGGCCGACGAGCGACCGCCCAAAAGATCGAGCGGCCAGTGCATGACTGCGTTGAATCCGGGAGACAAGCTCAGCCCGGTCAGGATCAGCAGCGGGATAACGACGAATACGATCGAAATATACGCGATCTTCTGTAGGACGTTATACCGGAGCGCTTCTTGACCAGTGGGGAATTTTAGGCGCGCATGATCCTTCACGTCTTGCCAGAGGTGGGAAGGAGCAAGTTCGCTGCGCCGTAGCGTCAGGTCACGCTGGATGTGCCGGTTGACCAGACTGATGACCAGATGAGCAAGCAGGCCAAACGCGAGAATCCAAGCGAAGAACAGATGCCAGTGGCGAGCAAGCGCCAGATTGTATGTTGAGGGGATTGTTGCCCAGCCCGGAAAGCGCGGCGGAGACCACCACGGCTGATCGAAATTCGCGCCATACTCACCCCAATAAAGGTGCGGGTGGGCGTTCGAGATCATCAACCCGCTCATTAGCAGGACGATGATCGCCACCGCATTGGTCCAATGCCAAAGCCTTGTCGGCAATCGATGCCGGTACACCAGTTCGCCGCCGTGCTCTGCACGCTCGCGGGTCTCGGTGGCTGAAGTCGATAGCGGCTCGATCATCTGCAGCCTCCTCGGTACCGCACACCATCGGCTTCGTGCCGATAGTCGCGAGGGTTTTGTAACCCGGGGCCTGCATCCGGGTGGTCTGCCCAAGCGCCGGTCCGGCGTGTCGAGCGCATGGAGTGGAAAATTCCCATCATCATAATCCCAACTTCGATCGCTGACCGGCCGGAGTTACACGGCCGATGAAATATCGTCGGCCGATGTGCAGCCTCGCTAACTCGGCCGATCCCCAGCCGCGGACGGCACCGCCAACGGCTTACAGCTTGCGCGCTGCGGTGATCGGCCCGCCCGTACCCTGCTGCACCAGAACGGCGGAGCTCAGCCCGCGGGGTGCGCTGGGCAGCGGCAACTCCGTCACCGCGCCGGACCAATTGCCCAGCTTTACCAATTCCCGCACGATATTGCGGTGGGGGAGCGTCCGCCCCCCATTCTCTCCGGCGCGGATCGGCACCTCGACCGTCCGCGGATCGTAGCGGACCAGCCAGATCGTCGATGGAACGTCTTTGCCGGCAGCCAGAGTCAGGGCTCCATTGCGCACCGATATGGCAGGACCGCCACGCGCAGGGCCGGCGCGCTGTATAGCCGCTTCGAGCTGGGCACGATTGCTGCCAACGATAGTGGGCCCGCCGTTGATGATCACCTGCGGTGTCGCCACCTGTGGGCGACCAGCGGCACGCGCATAGTCCCATTGCCGCGCGGTCCAGGCGGGGGAGCCGAAAGTGTCCTTCCAGCCGAGCCGATCCCAGTAGGTCACGGCGAAGGATAAGGCGAGCACGCCCGGCGCATCCGCAATGGCGTTCACGTTGGCGTTGGCAGGCGGGCAGGACGAGCAGCCTTGGCTTTGGAACAGTTCGACCACCACAGGCGCGGCGGGCGTCCCGACGACGAGTGGTTTGACCGGGCGGGGCTGTGCGGCAGCTCCGGCGGGCGCCTGCCCGCAGCCGGCCAGCGCTAACAGGGACAGCAGGGAGAGGATGTTGTGCGTCATGCAGAGTGCCTCGGTGGGAGAGTACGAATGTTAAAAGGCGGTCGACCATTCGGTTACCCGGTCGGGCAGATGATCGAGTAGGAAGGCTTCGAGTTGGCGATCCACCCCTGTCAGGATGAAAATGCCGACGATTAACAGCAGTCCTCCAAGCACGATCTTGCCGCGACCGCCCGCTGCCATCATCCGCCCCCGCCAGCGGGCGAGCGCGCCGCGAGCGGCAAAGGCGATGACCAGCAGCACGGTGGAGATACCTAGTCCGAAGGCCGCCATCACCAGCGCTACTTCGCCCAGATCCTTCCCTTCCGCCGCCAGCGCCACCGCCGCGCCGAGCGTGGGGCCGACACAGGGTGCCCAGACGATGCCGAGCAATGCCCCGATCAGCGCTTGACCCCACAACCCGGCGCGGTCGTCGAGTGCGCTTTGCTGTCGGCTCGCCCAGGCTGCGGCAGGCGTGGCGATCCGTGAAAGCCCGTCCTGAAGGCGAGGTATCAGCAGGACGATGCCCACCAGGCACAGGATGATCGCGCCGGCGTTCCGGACGACAAGCGTATCGATCCCGAGCGCCTGCCCGAACGCGGCGACGACGAAGCCGGTCGCGGTGAACGCCAGCACCAGTCCCGCCGCAAGTGCCACGGGCGCGAAGCGGTGACGCTGCGCCGCCGACGACAGGACGATCGGTACCAGCGGCAGCACGCACGGCGACAGGATGGTGAGCGCGCCCGCCACATAGGCGAGCGCGGGGTTCAACGCCGAGGCCATTAGAGGATCAGGCCAGCGCGCCGCGGATCACCGCGGATACCTTGGCATCGTTGGTCTCGTGAGCGATGCGGCCGGTTTCGCGCTTGCCGCGAAAGCCGATCAGGGTCGACTGCATCGTCGCGCCGAACTTCTGCCAAAGCGGCTTCTGCGTGTCATAGTCGATCCGGAAGACCTGCATGTCGCGATAGGCGGGTTCGGCGATGACACGCTCGATCGTCTTTGCCTGCTGACGGCATACCGGGCACCACGGGGCATGGACCCAGACAAGGATCGGCTTGCCCGCCTTCTGCGCTGCATCGAACGCGGCCTGATTGAACGGTTTGACGGTCGGTGCCGCATGGGCGGGCGCCGCGATCGTGATGGGCGCGGCGATGACGGCGACGGACAGAAACATGGAACGCATCGGTGACCTCCCTTGATGGTTCCTGTCACTACGGGACAACCAGGAAGCCGGTTACACGGCACATGAATGAAAAGATGCCGTTGTAACCAAACGCCGCGCTCCCGCGTAGTCCGTGCACCGGCGCGTTGGAGGGTAGGACTGCATGGACGACGAACAGGTGCCGGTGACGAACGCTGGTCGTTCCGGACTATGCTTGGACGCTATGCCCCTTGATCATTCGCAATATCCCGCTCGATACTGATCGACGCGGCGTTGCGGGGTGTAGATGGGGCAAAGCGAAGATCAGCTCAAGGCATTGATGATCGGGGGGCTGGATGGCGACGCTGCCGCTCACGCTGCGCTACTGCGCGCGCTCGTCCCGCTGCTGGAACGTTTTTATCGCCGGCGGCTCGCCGGCAGCAACGAAGTGGATGACCTGGTGCAGGAAACCTTGATCGCCGTGCATGGCCGCCGGGCGACCTGGGATCGCGGCCGCCCCTTCACGGCGTGGCTCTATGCCATCGCACGCTATCGCATGATCGATCACCTGCGCCGACAGCGCCGGCACATCCCGATCGAGGACGTGGAGGCAATGCTGGTGACGGAGGGTTTCGAAGCATCCGCGAATGCCCGGATCGATGTCGCCCGTCTGCTGGGCACGCTGCCGCCCAAGCAGTCGCGAGCCATTCGGGACACGCATATCGACGGACAAAGCATCGCGGAGGCCGCTACCCGAGCCGGGATCGGGGAGTCCGACGTCAAGATTTCCGTGCATCGCGGCCTTCGTGCGCTCGCCGCCCGGCTGAAAGGGTGACGGCAATGAGCACTGAGAGCACCGAACAGTTGATCCGACAGCTCAGCCGCGACGTAGCGCGTGTGCCGCCTAACGCCGTCGCGCGGCGCATCGCCATCGGGATCGCGACCGGATGCGTCCTTGCGGCTCTCTACATGGGCGCCACGATCGGCGTTCGCCCCGATCTGGATGCGGCGATGCAAGGATCGTCCTTCTGGATCAAGGCCGCCTACACCCTGTCGATCGCGATGGTGGCGATGTCCACGGCGGTGAAGCTGGCTCGTCCGGACGCGAGCGTCCCGCGCGGCCTATGGCTGCTGGCGGTGCCGGCGCTCCTCCTGGCAGGCGTCGGGGTGGTCGAACTCGCCTCGACGCCCTCTGGCGACTGGCTGGCGATGTGGCTGGGCCAAAGCTGGCGGAGCTGTCCGTGGCACGTCCTGACCCTGTCGATCCCGATCTTCGCCGGATTGCTGTGGTCGTTCCGGCGTCTCGCGCCGACACACTTCAGGGCCGCCGGTGCTGCAGCGGGACTGAGCGCCGGGGGATGGGCGGCGACGATCTACTGCCTTCACTGCCCCGAGGTATCGGCCATCTTCGTGCTTACCTGGTACACACTAGGAATTGCCCTCGCCGCCAGCGTAGGAGCGCTGATGGGTCCAAGGCTCCTGCGCTGGTGACCGCGTGCGTCAGTCGCCGCGCGGCATTCGGCGTTGTCCGTCGACCGCGAGTGCGTAACAGGCTGCCAGCAGCACGGCGTCCTTCATCAGGAACTGGCCGGTCGACCCGAGAAACGGAGCGCCGTATCCCGCCTGCCAGAACGCGGGCGCACCCAATGAGAAGCTGAGCGTGACGCAAAAGGTGAATACGCCCATCGCACCGCCGGCGAGGCTTGCGAACGGATAGCGAGCGCCGAGCGCGATCATTGCTCCTGTCAGCAACTCGATAGTACCGATGACGTTGCTTGCGCCACGCTCGCCCCAGATCGGATACATCCAGCTAAAGAGCGGATAGTGGCTTGCGATCTTTGCCACGCCCTCGGCCTCATATGCCGCGAACTTGGCGATGCCGAATAATGCGAAAACGATGACGATCGACCATCGCAACGCAGCGATGGTGGTGGCGTCGTTCGGAACGTAGCTAGTCGTCATAAATCTCCCCTTTGGGAGCGCTTACGAAGCGGGACGGAGATGGGTTACAACGCCTCCCCAGCCAAGGCTCGCCCCCGACATTCCCGATTGGGAAGGTTCAGGGAGACGGCTGACGGTCGCAAGGCGCGCCGGACGGCAGGGGAATAGCCGTTTTCCCAAAATATGTTCCCGATTGCTCATTCCCGAAATGGCCGGTTGGAGACGGAGAAATGGGACGATCCGGCCCGTGAAATGAACCCGCCTTTGGCATCCGCCCGGAGCGGATAATGTGAGCAGCCATCTCCGATTGCGAGCAGCGCCCGATGATGGCGAGCACGCTGGCAGCTAATTTGAGCACGATGCCGCCCGCCAGTGGCAGAGAGCGTGAGCACAAAATCGCTCCGATGGCGAGCAGACGCCGCTATGTTTGCGAGCCGCTACACGTAGACGTCCGCCTGCGGCGGTTGCGGATGCAGCCAGAAACCGTCGAGCGATCCCTGATGCGTGACGAGCGGCATGTCATAGACCGCATGGCCAAGGACCATCGTCGGTATTCCCCGGCGCAGCGCCAGCGTGCCCGCGGTACTGTTCACGGTTACCATCCCCAGCGTGCGACCGATCAGCAGGTCGAGATCGGCTTCCTCGACGAACATCACACGTCCGGCAATATTCAGCCGCCTGGCCTGCCGAGCGATCGCTGCCGCCGGTGTCCGCAGATCATAGGCGAGCGGATGCTGCTTGATGACGAGCAGGGTGCCACCGGGGGCATGGGCGGCGAAACTCTGCAGGATATAGTCCGTCGCCACCTCCATGCCGGCGAAGGGGGAATGGGTCCTGATTTGGTGATCGGAGGATAGTTGCAGGGGCAGCAGGAAGAAAGGCTGCGTTCCCAACCGCTCCAGGGTTCGTGCCGATCGCCGCATGGCCCAGGATCGAGTAAGGGCCCGGCGCATCCAGCCCGCGGCCTCGACCGCCATGTTGTGCGGGCGATGGCTGCGATAGCGACGGAAACGCAACGCCGTACCCAGACTGGCGACATGATAGGCCAAGACCTGTTGCAACCGACGTTCGAAACTGGCGGGAACCCCTGGCAACGGCGCAATCGGGGGAAGGCCGCGCGCTTCGTTCAGATAGAAATGCGGATCACCGGGCAATGCGGAATTGCCGTTCACCCCGTCGCGTTCCAGCGTCATGAAATCGGGGCGGATATATCCTTCCTCGAACACATGAATACGGCAGCCGCGCCGTCGCGCGATGCCATGCGCGGCCCGGTGCAGCGGGCGACAATCGCCATAGAGGATCAGGTCGGTGATGTCGTGCTGCCGGATGAAGTCGTCCACGAACATCGGCCATTGCCCGGTGCCACCGGTATAGTCATGGCCTTGTCCTTGCCAGTCGTGGCGGTCGCCCCCGTTCAGGTTGATCCGTTCCACTGCATGGCCTTCCAGGCGCAGGCGTTCCGCCAGAAGGTGGAAGAACGGGCCATGCGGCCCCTGAAGGAACAGGAAGCGGCGGCCCCGGACGACAGGAGCCTGATACATCGGTTCCGCGATCTCCTTGGTACAAGGTGGGCGGACAAGGGATGAACGGCTTGATTTACAAGCGCAAGTCCTGTTTCGATCAAATGGCGCGGCGCACTACCAGCGCGAACCGGGACAGGGTGCCCTTGCCCGGCGCGGTCGTCAGTGCGCTGCCGCCGAAGCACAGCTGGGCCACCTGATGCCCGCGCGACACCAGCAACAGGCCGATACGTTCGACGTCACGCCGCCCGGGCACCGGCCCCGCTTCCGGATCCAGCACGTCGCGTGGCGTTGCATCGAACGGCAGGATGGCGATGGTGAGACCGCCGGGTTTGAGAGTACGCAACATGTCCTCGACGCCGCCGAGCAGCCGCTGCCGACCGATATGCGTTACATGGGGGGGGCAGGTCGCATAGCAGAAATCGAACCCCGCCATGCCCGCGCAAGTATCGGCCGGCCACCAGTCCGGTGCCATCGCCGATATCCCGTCGACCAAGTCCGCTCCGGCACCAGCGGCCATCATGCGGCACCCTGCGGCATCGAGGATACGGATCAGCGGGTCGTCCGTTCCTCCGGCCGCACCGATTGCCAGGCCACGCGCGCCCACGCGCGCCACGTCGTACCGCTCCAGCGTGCGGGCGATGAAGACCCGCTCCCAGCGTTCGAGCGGGGTGCCATGCGGCAGATGCTGGTCCCACTGTGCGAAGACGTGCTCACGCAACTGCCCGGCGGTGGCATGTTGCGATACCGGCGCCGCCAACGTCGGTTCGTGCATCGATACCAGTTGCGGCACCATGCCGATCCGGTCGGTCCGGGCGACGAAGTCCGACGGGCGCGTCGGATCGTCGGCATCGGGGACGCTGCGCCGCGCGATGACGCCCAGCGTCCGCGCGGTGACCCGGGTGTCGCCATGGATATGGCCCAGGATGGCATAGCTGTTCCCGGCTTCCGTATCGACCGACAGGCTGGCCGATCCACCCTGGCGGATCATGTCGGTCATCTGCGTCTGCGAGATCGCGACCTGTCGCGCGTCCGCGCCGACAAAATCGGGCAGTTCGTGGATGCGCAGGATCAACGTACCACGTTCGGCGGCAAGGTCGCCTGCCTCGACGATGAACGTCACCCGTGCCGTGCCACAGCCGAGGTACAGCGTATGAAACGCATAGTCGGGTACGTCGCCGGGTTCGTCTCCGCCAACCCCCTCGATCCGGCTTGCAAGGTTTGGCCAGAAGGCAAAGGGGTCCAGCGCCAGGCTGTCGCCGGCGGCATCCAGCGTGCGGGGGTCGACGATCATCGGCCGGCCGTCACGGAGCCTTCACGAACCGCCGCACCATCTGTCCGCGCCACAGCCACCGTCCCGGATGGTAGTTGAAGAAGAACCAGCCATAACACAGGCATGCGGCGAGGACGGGTATCGCCATCGGGTCGCCATTGGCGCGCATCCGGCGGTAGAGCGCAAGATCGGCATGCCACCGGTCACGTTCGCCACCCCCCCCCGGCAATGCCATAGGCGTTGTCGTGCCGCCGGCATCCCGCATTGCGATCATACCGGGTTGAATCCATGAAATAACAATAATTTCGTGCGCGGGTCACCCTGCTATGGTAGCCAGGCGCCATGGCGGTCCTCAAGCGAAAAATATTCTATATCGCCGGTTTCGATGCGCGCGGTGCACGCTATTACCATCATCTTCTGGATGAACAACTGGCGTCCCATGCGGCCAAGACGGGGGAACGCATCACCGTGTCGCCGCGGACGCACGGTTCGCGCATGCGTGACGACTGGGCCGTGGAAAATGCGACTGCCGGCGTGTCCACCGCCTTCACCTTTCTGCGCTGGGACGACTTGGTACGCGTCGCTTGGGTGCGCAATCCGCTGACGCTCGCATGGCGGACATTGTGGGCTTATCTGCAGATGCTGGGTCAGCTTGACTTCGCGCGGTTGCGACCGATGGGGCGCGGGCAATTGGTGACGTTCCTCTATCCATTGCTGTTGGCGGTCGTGCTGCCGGCCGTGATCGCGCTGGCGGCGTTCGGGCTGCTCGTATCGTTCGTATCGGTGACGATGGCCGCTGCGCTCGCCGTGGCGATCGGCCTGGCGGGGGCGGTGCCGCTGCTGCGCCGGGTCCATGCGCCATGGCTCATCCGTTTCTACATCTTCAATGCCGGGATCGCGAAGGGGTGGCCGGCGGCACTCGATGCGCGACTGGACGATTTCGTCGATGCGATCGCATCAGAGGTCGATGGCTATGACGAGGTGCTGCTGGTTACGCACAGCAACGGTTCGATCCTGGCGATGCCGGTCATGGACCGGCTCCTTGCCCGCTGGCAGGGGGTGGCTCCCGCCGGTTTTGCGCTCGTGACGCTGGGCCAATGCATTCCGTTGCTGGCATGCCGGCGTGATGCCGCGCTGTTCCGCGATACGCTGGGGCGGGTCGCACAAGGCGATTTTCGCTGGATCGACATCGGTTCTCCGCCCGACGGTGCGGCTTATCACGGCGTCAATCCGTTGCTGATCCACGCCGATACGGCGCGCCCGCGCGTCGAGCTGATCTCTCCGCGTTTCCACTTGTTCTACGATCCGGCGACCTATCATCGCGGTCTGCGCAACAAGTTCGAAATCCATTTCGATTATCTGCGCAGCGGCGACCGTGTGTCGCCGGTCGACCTGCCCAGCCTGACGACCGCGCCCCGTCCGATCGACGATGCCGTGGACGCGGTGCGCCGGGCATCGTGACCGAACGCTTCGTTCCACCCTATCCCAAACCGGCGCGGGACCGGGCGTCGCTTGCCCGCCGCTTCGTCCGGTCATGGCATTCGTGGATTCATGTGCTGTTCGAGAAGAGCTACACGATGAAGATGGGCGAAATCCATCTGCCCGCGCTCGACTTCTACATCGCGAACGAACCGTCGCTCGTGAAGCGGATCATGGCCGACCCCAGCATCGTCTTTCCCAAGCATCACCTGCTGCGGCGGATGCTCGACCCGCTGATCGGGAACAGCCTGTTTTCGGCCAACGGAGAAGATTGGCGCCATCAACGCGCGATGGTTGATCCCGCGTTTTCACACACGGCGATGGGTACGGTTCTACCCCTGATGGCGGCGGCGGTCGATGCGCTGATCGCCCGCATTGCCAGGCTGGACCTGACAAAGGCAGTGGAGATCGAGCCGCTGATGACCCATGTCGCTGCCGACATCATCTTCCGAACACTGTTTTCGCAACCGCTGGGCGATGGTGATGCCGCAGTGATCCATGCGGCGTTCACCCGGTATCAGCGGCAGGCGCAGTCGGCAGCGCTGCTGCGGCTCTATCGTCTGCCCACCCTGGGATTTCAGCGCCGGGCGGAGGCGGCGGCCGGGCACATCCGTGCGGTGTTCGAACCGATCGTGCGCGCGCGGTATGATGCGGTGATGCGCGGCGGTGATGCGGCGGCGGGGGATGGCGACATCCTGCAATCGCTGCTCGCCGCGCGGCATCCTGAAACCGGTCAGGCATTTACCTTTGACGAAGTGATGGGCCAGGTCGGCACGATCTTCCTTGCCGGACATGAAACCAGTGCCAGTGCGATGGCATGGAGCCTGTACCTGCTGGCCGCTGCACCTTGCTGGCAGGACGCGGTGCGCCAGGAGGCGGCCATGGCCATGGAAGACGGAGACATCGGACCGAAGACGCTGCGCGCGCTGCCGGTCACGCGCAATGTGTTCCGCGAAGCATTGCGGCTGTACCCGCCAGTCAGCTTTCTGCTGCGCGAGGTCACCTGTCCGACCCGGATGCGGGACAAGGACATGCCGACGGGCGCGATGCTGGTCGTGTCGCCCTGGCTGGTACAGCGCAACAGTGACCACTGGCCCGATCCGCATGCCTTCGATCCGGGGCGGTTCGACCGGGCGGAGGCACGCGAAGCCTGCCGTGACGCCTATTTCCCCTTCGGACGAGGGCCGCGCACCTGCGTGGGGGCGGGCTTTGCGCATCAGGAAGGTGCGCTGGTGCTGGCGCGGATGGTCACCGCCTTCGGATTGGCACCGGTTGCGGGCGATGCGCCCGAACCGGTCAGCCGGCTGACGTTGCGATCACGACGGGGCATCCGGCTGCGTCTCGCCCGGATCCGTGCCCTTCCGATGTGAATCCGTCCGTTCGGCTATGATAGATCGGCCATGAAGAAAGCGCTGAAGTGGTCCTGACGGCCATGCCGGCTCTTGTTGGACCGGTTACGGGCCGCCACCGCATTACGATAGGGCCACGGCGCATTCCCGCCTATTGGACCTGTCCGTAAAGGGTAGCTGACGCAGGGCTACGATGTCCCACCTACGACTATGCGCCGCTCTGCACCAAAGCCCTATGAAACACTGGCAATCGGCGGATGATGCTCCTAAACGCACGAACAATAGGGGGCATGCCTGTCGATGCTGTATTCGCCGTTCTCACGAGAGAGATGTACGGTCAGGAATACGGCATCGGGTAGCGATGTAGCGGATAGTGCGCTGCAGCTTGCCGCACGACGATGACAAGGTAAGGGATCATTAATGTCGGACAAGAAGGTTGCATTGATTACCGGCATCACGGGGCAGGATGGTGCGTATCTTGCCCAACTTCTGCTCGACAAAGGCTATGAAGTCCATGGAGTTAAGCGACGTTCGTCGTCGTTCAATACCGGCCGTATCGAAAATATCTACCAAGATCCCCATGAAAAGGACGCCCGGTTCCATCTGCATCATGGCGACCTTACCGACTCCACGAATCTGATCCGTCTGGTTCAACAGACCCAGCCTGTCGAAATCTACAACCTTGCCGCCCAGAGCCATGTCGCGGTCAGCTTCGAAACGCCTGAGTACACGGCTAATGCTGATGGTATCGGTACCTTGCGCCTGCTTGAGGCGATCCGCATCCTTGGCATGGAAACGTCGACCCGCTTCTATCAGGCATCGACCAGCGAACTTTATGGTTTGGTGCAGGAAGTGCCGCAGCGCGAAACGACCCCCTTCTATCCGCGTTCGCCCTATGCCGCGGCCAAGCTCTATGCCTACTGGATCGTGGTGAACTATCGCGAGGCCTATGGCATGCATGCCTCGAACGGCATCCTGTTCAATCACGAAAGCCCGCTACGCGGCGAAACCTTTGTGACGCGCAAGATCACACGGGCCGCCGCCGCCATCAAGCTGGGCCGTCAGGAAAAACTGTATCTCGGCAATCTGGATGCCAAGCGCGACTGGGGCCATGCCCGCGAATATGTCCGTGGCATGTGGCTGATGCTCCAGCAGGACAACGCCGACGACTATGTGCTGGCGACCGGTGAAACCACGCCGGTGCGAACCTTTGTCGAATGGGCGTTTGCCGATGTGGGAATCACGCTGCGCTGGGAGGGCGAAGGCGAGGCCGAAAAGGGATATTGTGGTGAAACCGGCCGCTGTCTGGTCGAGGTCGATCCGCGCTACTTCCGTCCGACCGAGGTTGACCTACTGATCGGCGATCCTACGAAGGCGCGTGAGAAGCTGGGCTGGACCCATGATACCAGCCCGCGTGACCTTGCTCGAGAGATGGTATTGGCGGACCTCGAACTCATGAAGACCGCCCCAATCAACAAGGGTGCCTGACATGGCCGTCGCACCCTATGCGCTTGGGGGTAAGCGGGTCTTTGTCGCGGGACATCGCGGGATGGTGGGGTCGGCCATTGTCCGCCGGCTTGCCAACGAAAACTGTACCGTGCTGACTGCATCGCGTACCGAGCTCGATCTGAAGGATCAGGCATCGGTCCGCGCATGGTTCGGCGACCAGAGGCCCGATGCGGTCTTCCTGGCGGCGGCAAAGGTCGGCGGCATCCTCGCCAACGACCGCTATCCGGCTGACTTCCTGTACGACAATCTGATGATCGAAGCGAATGTCATTGAGGCGGCCCATCGGCACGACACCGGCAAGCTGCTATTTCTTGGCTCTTCGTGCATCTATCCCAAGTTTGCCGAACAACCCATCACCGAAGAAGCGCTGCTAACTGGATCGCTTGAACCGACCAACGAATGGTACGCGATCGCCAAGATCGCCGGTATCAAGCTGGCCCAGGCATATCGGCGACAACACGGCCGCGATTTCATTTCAGCCATGCCGAGCAACCTGTATGGGCCCGGCGACAATTATGATCTGGCCGGCAGCCATGTCCTGCCTGCCCTGATCCGCAAGGCGCATGACGGCAAGGTCGCTGGCGCTGCCTCGTTCGAAATCTGGGGTACCGGAACGCCGCGCCGCGAGTTCCTGCACGTCGATGATCTGGCCGATGCATGCGTCTATCTGATGCAGTCATATTCAGCAGAAGAGCATATCAATATAGGTTATGGCAGTGACATCACGATCGGTGAGGTCGCCCGTCTTGTCGCCGACGTCGTGGGCTTTGAAGGACGGATCGTTAACGATACGACGCGACCCGACGGCACACCGCGCAAGTTGATGGACAGCAGCCGGCTCTTCGCCACCGGATGGCGCCCTCGGGTGGCGCTGGCCGACGGTATCGCTGCGGCCTATCGGGAATTCCTCGATGTGTCCGTGGTAAAGCGAGGCGTCAATTCATCTCTCGTCAACCAGTGTTGAAACCGTTTCTCGAATGATGGTTGTGGATCAGGAAAAAATCACCTCGCGCAACGTCGATCCAAGTCTGGATTCGATTGCGATCTCTTCATCGCGTCCGGCGTTGATGTACTGGATCGGCTCGCGTAGCCTGCTGATTACCTTGCTGCTCGTGATCATCCTGAACATTCTCGTCATCGGTTCGCCATTCGAAGCGTTCCAGCCCAATCGACCGGCCGGTATTTCGCTACTATTCTCCTGTGGTGCGGTCATCGCCAGCGCATTTGCGATGAACCGGATCGAAAGTTTTCCGGGCGTGGCTAAGTTCCACTACATAACTCCGGTCATCCTGAGCTGCTACGCGATCGCGATCATGCTCATCCTCGTCCTGCGGTTGGAGTACAGTAATTTCGTGCTGGGCTTCAGCCTTGCCATTACGCTTCTAGCAAATTTCGTGTTGTTTGCGGTGCGCGAACGTACTGCGCCGCCAAACCATTATTATCTGGTGCATGGCGGCCGAACCGATCAGATCAATCTGCCGCCGGACATCAATCTGGTATGGGCCGATACGCCGAAGGTTCCTGAGGAGCCCGGTGCGATGATCGTGGCGGACCTCCACCACGATCATGATCCGAAATGGCTCCGGGTCTTTGCGCAGGCTGCATTGCGCGGCATCCCGGTCTATCATGTGACCGAGGTGATCGAGACTATTACCGGCCGGGTGCAGATCGACCATATCTCGGAGAACCATTTTGGTTCGCTCCTGATCGTTGGCACCTATGCCACCACCAAGCGCATCGTCGATATTATGGCGGCGCTGGTATTACTGGTCGTGTTCGCGCCGCTGTTGGTCGTGATCGCAATCTTGGTGCGCATGGATTCGCCGGGCCCTGCGCTATTCCGCCAGCAGCGCGTCGGCTTTCGGGGGGGAATATTCGAAGTTCTGAAATTTCGGTCGATGCGGGTTGCAACAGAGAATGCCGATGCCCGCGCCTCGGCGATGACACAAAAGGACGATGATCGCATCACCCGCTTCGGTCGGTTTCTTCGCCGGTCGCGGATCGATGAGCTTCCGCAGCTCATTAATGTCCTGCGCGGAGAGATGAGCCTGATTGGCCCACGCCCTGAAGCGCTGGCATTGTCGCGCTGGTATCTTCGCGAAATCCCGTTCTACGAATATCGGCACATCGTCCGGCCCGGAATCACCGGTTGGGCACAGGTTAATCAGGGCCATGTCACCAGCCTAACCGATGTCCGGGAAAAGCTCTATTATGATTTCTTCTACATCAAGAGTTTTTCATACTGGATCGATATGCTGATCGTCATTCGAACTGTAAAGACTATCCTGACTGGCTTTGGGTCGAAGTAGATTGGCTGAGGTGCGTCTGCACGCCGATCCGAAGATCGCGTCATTCGTTCGCTGAAGTCATATAATTTGTGCAATACATTGTCTCGATCAACATGGCCGCAGTGATATAATCAACCGCGTCCTTCATTAATCGCATCGCGATGCCTATCGCAAAATGCAGCAAGAGGAATATTCAATGGCGCGTAGTTATAACATCCGCAAGAGGGTGCTGGTAACAGGCGGGGCCGGTTTCCTGGGATCTCACCTGATCGATCGATTGCTGGATCGCGGCGATGAGGTGTTATGCGTTGACAATCTCTTTACCGGCGACAAACGCAATTTGGATCATGTCCACGGTCATGGGCGGTTCGAATTTCTGCGCCATGATATTTCATTTCCGCTTTACGTAGAAGTTGACGAGATTTACAATCTTGCCTGCCCTGCATCACCGGTTCACTACCAGCATGATCCGGTACAGACGACCAAGACCAGCGTATTAGGCGCGATCAATATGCTTGGGCTCGCGAAGCGGCTTAGCTGCCCGATCTTCCAGGCATCGACCAGCGAGGTCTATGGCGATCCAGCGGTGCATCCACAGCCGGAAAGCTATTGGGGGCACGTGAATACGATCGGCCCGCGGTCCTGTTACGACGAAGGCAAGCGTTGCGCCGAAACTTTATTCTTCGATTACCGGCGCCAGCACAAGCTATCGATCAAGGTTGCGCGCATCTTCAACACGTACGGCCCGCGCATGCATCCTGCGGACGGACGGGTCGTCTCCAACTTCATCATCAGTGCGTTGAAGAGTGAACCGATCACGATTTATGGTGACGGCAGCCAGACGCGGTCCTTCTGCTACGTAGACGACCTGGTCGAAGGTTTCCTGCGGCTCATGGACACCGATGATACGGTGACGGGACCGATCAACATTGGTAATCCAGGCGAATTCAGCATGCTCGAGCTTGCCGAAAAGGTGCTGGAACTCACCGGATCGCGGTCCGGAATCACGTATCTGCCGCTTCCGCAAGACGATCCCAAGCAGCGTCGACCCGATATCACGCTGGCGCATAAAACATTGGACTGGAAGCCAAATATCGAGCTCGAAGAAGGGCTGCGGCGCACGATCGCCTATTTCCGGAACTTTGCCTGACGGATCGAATGGCTCGGTCGTTCGATCATGCCGCAGGTTGGTTGCGTCGTCGGCGTGCCCGAGGGCAGGGCGAAGACGGGATATTTGCGCGATGATGCCTGTGCGAGGGCGGAAGTGATCTGAACGATGTCGGGTTCGGCGCGAGATGGGAAAGGTACCCTGTGACAGCAATCTCGCGCCGGGCGGCCATGATCGGACTTGGCACCAGTGGCATGGCACTCACGGCCCCGGTGGTGCTGCGCACCCAGCAGGCATCGAACGGTGATGGACCAGTGACCGCCGGTTTGGTCCAGGTAATGCCGGGACGTCGGCGGATCGACCGACCGATAACAGTATCGGGTTATGGCACCCTCGTGCTTTCGGGCGGGGGCTCGGCGGTGGCCGGGACTGGGCGGGCAGGCAGCTTGATCGTCGGTGGCGGCGCGAGGCAGGCATCGCAATGGTTCCAGCCCGTGCGCGGTGTGGCGCGCAGAGGCGACAATGTGCTGGCCCCTGCATCGGTCGACGGGTATCGCGAAGGTCAGATGGTCCTGGTACTGGGGGGGCGCTCGCAAAACAGTAGCCCGGGCAATCCTATCGCCAAGACGCGGCAGTTCTTGACCATCGTCGCGGTCGACCAAGTGCAGGGCAGCTTGCGCTTCTCTACCCCCCTTGAAAGTGATCTGTCGGCATCCGACCATGCCGCGATCAGCAGGCCCGATGCTCCGGTTACCGTCGCGTCGACGATCCAAAACCTACAGATCGGCGCAATCGAAGCATCGGCGGTGGTTTACACCCATTCCATCGAACTCGCATATGTCGTGTCGGTTCGCGACATGATTATCAGCGGTGACGCCGCCAGCGGTTTCGTCGCCCATAGCGACCATGTCGTGTACGATAACGTAGCATTTTCCGGTTACAGCGGGATATCCTGTGCGCGTGGCACACGTCGTGTCAGTTGGCGCGACTGCTCCTACACACCGCGTGCCAAGGGTGCGGAGGGCTATTGCGCCTTCCTTGAAGAGTCTCCGGAAAGCGTACTCGTCGATAATTTTCGAGCGCGTGGTGGTCAGTTCAAGATTACCAGCATGAGCGACGATGATGTGTACAAGGCCATCCTTGTCCGTGATCTGGATCTGGACTTTGACGGAACTGGCGTGCGGGACAACCGTGTGGTGCAAGTACCTGCAATCGAGATCGCGTTTGCCGCATCTGGCACGAGTATGGTTCGCTTCGAACGCGGCACGGTTCGTACACCCGGCGGCACCTATCTGTTTTCCGATCGAGAGATTCCGCGTTGTGCTGTGTTCGTTCACGCATCGCGCAACGTGCGCTTGAGCGGTCTTCGTTTTGCAGGCCTGCGACCCGATGCCTATGCGATTGCTGTCGATGGCACCAACTGCTTTGGTCTCGAGATAGACGATTGCATGATCGTCGATGGATCGGGCAAGGGGTTGTGCCATCCATCGGTTCTGGCGAACCTCGGCTCTGATGCGAATGGATCAACGCTGAAGCGGATGGATCGTCTCGAGATTGGTCTGTCACAAGGGCGCGTGCTGGTCAGTTGGCGTCCCGAAATCGGTGAAATGCTGTGCGAATGGCCCCGTGGCCCGGCCCGCAGGGTAGGACGGTTCGCCGCCGACGGCCAACGCCACCGCATCGTGCTTGACATCGTCGTGGGCCAAGCGGGAGGTCGATCCTTTCTTCGTAGCGAAGTCGATATTGGCGACGACGTACGCGAGGCGGATACCGGCCGCGCCGTTCCGTCCGGCTTTCCACTGCGTGTGATGCGAAACGGCAAAGAAAACGAAGTGGTTATCGCCCCGTCACAGGGGGCCTCGTGGCAGGGCCGAATACAATACCTGATGCCGGATCCCGGCGATGGACAGCGTTTTTCTCTATCCTGAGCACGGCTTGCCATCGTGCGAGCGACATTGCTCGCACGATGCGATCGCCCGGATCGGTGCATACCTGCGGGATCAGCCCGCCGGCGTCAGCGCAACCTTCCTGACTTGGCCGCTGACGCCCTCCATCGCCGATGATGGACGAATGACCAACTGCAGGACTTGGGCGGGACAATTGGCGGGCACGACTACGTTGCCTGCGAACCGTCCATTGTCGACCGACGAGCGGGGCAATTCGATCCGACCGGCGTCGCGCCCGTCGTTGCAGACCAACTGCCAGTAAGGCTGGGATTGGGCGTCCTGATCGACGCCGGACGTCACCCCCTCGATCCGATAGCGGCCGGGCGGCAAAAGTTGAGTCTGCTGCAATGCCGTCCCGCCGATGGTAGAGGGGGTCATAAACTCGAAGCCACCGTCCTGGCCAGGGTCCCGAATCGAGGCGATGATACCGGACTCATTCTCGGCCAGCTTCCAGTCGAACAGGCTGGGGTTCGCCGGTTGCTGGTTGAACTGCGGATCACGCGAACTTCTCCGGTCGATTCCTTTTCGGAAGGTGGCATAATAGGACCAGGCGTCGTCGAACTTGCCATTCGTGACGAGTGCGTCGACGACCGCGACCCTGGCCGTTGCCGGTACGGGATATCCCCGCGCCGTTAAACGCCGCAAAAAGGCCGCGTCGACGGTCGGGCCTGCGCCCGTACCGGTCATATGGACGACGAACACCTGTCCCCAGGGCGGATGGAACGCAACCAGCCTGTTCGCGAGCGCATCGGCAATCGCCGGGTCGCTGATCGCTTCGGACAGGATCGGGAACAGGACTTCAGACGCGGATTTCGTCGTTCGCAGCGCGATGTCATATTCTTTCAAGGCTTGAGGTATGTCGCCGCGGCCAACCGCATCTTCGATCAGCCAGAGACGCGTGCCAAACTCCCGCCGCGACAGGGCGTCCGAGTGGTGGAATAACGTCCGCGCATAAACGGTGTCGCCGGAAAGTTGGGCATTGAGCGCAAGGGCAGTCAAGGCCGATGCCGCTAGTCCTTCGTCAGCAAGTGCCTGACGAGCGAGCTGGTTCCCACGCATGCGTCGCGGGTTATCGGTATTGCGTGTGACGATCTGCTCGGCCAGCTCGCCCGCCACACGGCCATCATGCGGTGCCAGGCGATAGGCACGCTCGGCATTCGTCTTCGCTATCACGAAGGCCAGCGTGCCGGTCGTCGATCCATATCCAACAACCAGTGCGACGGCGGCGAGGCTACCCCGTACGATCCATGCACGGGGGGATTGCCGCTCTGTCCGACTGACGGATCGCTTAGCCCTTGTCGCGGCCATAGCCATAGCCATAGGCATAATCGGTGCCATAGCCATAATTGGCTTTCCGGGTTTCGAACTTGGTCAGGACACCGCCCAGAATGTGGGCGTTGGCAGCCAGCAACCTCTGCAACGCGGACTTCACGACGGTCGATCGAATACCATGGGACTCGATGGTGTAGATGATGCCCTCCACGCGTGCGGCGATCAGCGGCGCATCGGCAAGACCCATGACCGGCGGGCTGTCGATCACGACATGGTCATAGCTCTCAAGCAGACGCCCGAGCAGCACCTGCAGGCGGTTGCCAGTCAGCAGTTCCGCGGCATTGGGCGGTATCGGACCGGCCGACATGGCGGTGAAGCCAAGGTCGCGCATCTCGAAAACGAGCTGCCCAATATCATCCTGCCCGGCGAGGAAGTTCGACAGGCCGTGATCGTGATCAACACCGCCGAAGTGATGGACCGAAGGCGATCGCATGTCGCCGTCGATCAGGATAACCTTCTTCTGGGCGCGTGCCAGCATCGTGGCGATGGCCAGCGCAGTTGTCGACTTGCCTTCGGCCGGCCGCGTTGACGTGACCGCGAGCGAGCGCGGGACGCCATGTTCGGTGGTGAAGCCAAGCGTCGTCTGGATTGCCAGATAGGCATCGACAAGATCGGACTTGCGATCGAGCAGCGCTTCGCGCGGTTCGACGTCTTCCACCTTCGGCACCGATCCCAGCAGCGGCAGGCCCAGTCGGCGCTCCACTTCCCGGGGATCGGCGATCGCCTCATCCATCTGCTCGAGCGCAAAGGCCAGACCCGTACCGATTACCAAACCGGTTAACAGGGATATGAACAGGTTGATGAGCAGGCGGGGACTGGACGGCTTTTGCGGAATATCGGCCGGATCGACGACCGAAATGTTGTTGACGCCAACGCCGCCGGCAACCCCGATTTCCTTGAACCGCTGCAGAAGGCCATCATACAGGGCGCGGTTGGTATCTACTTCCTGCTGATAGATATTGTACTGGATGCTGCGCCGGCGAAGGTCGAGATAGCTCGACTTCAGCCCTTCGACCCGGCTCCGCAGTGCGCTCTCGCGCTCGGCCGCCTGGCGAAATTCGGCCTGTACCGATCCAGATACGCGGCTTTCCTCACGCTGGATCGAACGGTCGAGCTGGTCGATTTGCGACTGGATTGCGCGTGCCGGCGGATAATCCGGCTCGAACTGGACCATCAGGCGCTGATATTCCGCCGCCAGTTCGGCCCGCCGCTGGCGAAGGCTGTTGATCGCCTGATTCCGCAGCGCTTCGCTCGACTGGCCACCATTGCCGGCCGCGCGGAAGCGTGCCTCGGCGGCGATCCGATCAGCAGTCGCCTGCGACAATGCGGTGTTAAGCGAGGCCAGTTCGTCGGCGACGATCGAGCGCTCGGCCGTCTGGCCACTAGTGGTTTCCTGCGCGGGCAGATTGATGATGCGCTGCTGTTCGGCATAGCTGACCAGCTGGCGCTGGGATTCATCCAGCTTTTCCTTGGCTTGGCCGAGTTCGCGCTGCAGCAGGTTACGACCATAGGAGGTCGCCTGCACCTTGCGTTCCAGATTGGTCTGGATGAAGTTTTCCGCCCAAGCGTTGGCGACTTTCTGCGAGAAAGTTGGATCCGGGCTGGTAAAGCGGATTTCGACCAGACGCGATAGGCGGGTCGGATCGATGCTGGCATGCTCGAGCAGAATCTCGCCAGCGATCCGTTGGCGCACCAAGCGCCCGTCGCCGCCAAACCTGCCATTTGTCTGTCGAAATGCCGGGTCGTCCTGTTTGACGCGGAACAGTTCAAAGAACGACGGGTCGTTCACGAAATTGAGCTGGTTGGCGACACGCTCAGCCAGAACCCGCGATTGTAGCAGGCCGTATTGAGTCTGATAGAACTCCTGGTCAGCGACGCTGGTTTCCCGTTCGACGCCTTGGAAATTCGTGACCTGGCTCGATTCACGGGAAATTTCAATTGTGGCGGTAGCCGTGTATTTCGGCGTCATCAGCAAGGTCACGACAAGGCCCAGGATACCACAGGCAATGACCGCGCCCAGGATGACGTAGCGCCAACGAAGCGCAATCCGGAGATATTGCCGGATGATCGGCGTCCCTTCGTCTCCACCATCGGCAGGTACGAGCAGCGAGACGCCGGGACGAAGCGTAGGACTGACAAGATTCATCGAATGCGCCTTATTGCAGCACGGCGATCAACGGTGCCGCAAGGATAGGCGACAGCGAGACGAAATCACGGAACAAACGTCGTTGCGGTGAATCACCGACGATGATGACGTCATTGGCATAGACGGGCGGGTCGTCATAGGCACCACGCCGGATGGCCGCGATATTGTACAGACCAGCCATGCGCTTGCTACCGACCGTCCGTAGGATAACGATGTCTTCCTGCCGCGCAAACTCGGTCAACCCTTTTGCTGACGCGACGACGTTCATCAGCGTCATCTGGTTGGTCACCGGATACAGGCCTGGTTCGACGACCGATCCGTCGATCGTTACGACTTGGCTGACCGAACTCTTGATGTTCACCGTGACTTGCGGGTTGCGGACATAATGCGCCTTCAGCGCTGTCGCGATTGTGTTCGCCAATTCCTCCGCAGTCTTGCCGCGTGCGTCGATGGTGCCGGCGAGGGGCATGGCGATACGCCCGCTGGCGTCGACCTGCATTTCGCGATCGAGATCGCTGATACCGAAAACACTGACCTCGATCGTGTCGAGCGGGCCGATCAGCGCAGGCCGGTCGGCCGCGACCAGATCGCCGCGGCCAGGTGGCGGCAGGACACTGCTGTCGCGTACCACGGTTAGGCTTCCTGTGGACTGGATCGGTTCCGGCGATCCGCAGGCAGTCGCCGCAAGCGCCAGGCACAATATAGGGTTGAAGAAGCGCATGGGCGTGGAAGTCCCGCAGAATGGGGTGAGATTTAGCCGGCTCTATAGATATTGCGGGCTAGGCGGTAAAGCGGCCTGCATTCGCGCGCGCCATCCATACGGCAGCGATGGTAACGATGGCCATGATCGTCGGCGTGCGAACTGGGTAATCGGCAAGACTGGCGGCAAGGATCAGCAGAACGATACCGGAACCGAGCCGGCCCAGCATCATGCCGTCGTCCATTTTGGCCCACCAGATCCGGATCGAAACGATCAGCCACCACAGGATGCCGGATGCAAGCACAATCAATCCCGGTATGCCCCCGTCGAGCGCGATCCCGAGATAATCGTTATGGGCCTGATTAAAATACGTCATTTTCAGCAGGGCGAACGGTTCGTGGATGCGGAAAACGGGGTCGAACCCGCCAAAGCCAGACCCGAACGGTAGATAGAGATGGATCATTGACACCACGATGGGCCGTGCACGTGTGCGCATGTCCTCCTCGGGGTTGAGCGCCATCAGCCGCTTGATCGCATCGGCCCGGTCGGCCACGAGGCTGAGTGCGACGAAACCGCCGATCACCAAGATGGCGGCGATGACCAGCGCGGGCAGCAGCCAGCGTGGACCGCCGCTCAATTGGCGTTGCAGCTGCCGGCCGACCAATAGCAGGGTCAGAACAAGCGAAATGCCGGCAAGCAATATGCCAGCACGCGATCCTGTCGCTAACGCGGTCAGCACGAATAGGATCACGAGACCTGCGGCAAGCGGTCCACGCCAACGCAGGGCTTTGCGATCCATCAGGGCCCAGACCGGCGCGATCAGACAGCCGATCGACAGGAAGAGTGCGAAATGATTGCGATTGGCAAAGATACTACTGACGACACCTGGCGTATCGTTGAACAGGGGATTGTCGAATCCGGCACCGGAAAATTGTAGCAGGCCGATCACGACCGCCGTGCCGGCCATAGCCAGCAGGATCGCCGGTATCCGGCGATATGTCCGCTCGCTTGCCTGTAGCATCAGGACCAATATCGTAACCGGGACGATCAACGAGGACAGCGCATTACGCGTTGCCCCCGGCGTCATGGTCCAAGGACGCCACGGAAGGGGTTGGCCGGGGACCACAAGAATCTGCCGACCGGGCAAGGCCTGCCACCACGACGGCGGCAGCGGAACGAGCTGGATCAGGGGCAGGGCGATCGTCGCAGCAAGCAGGAACAGGACGGGCTTAATGGCGTGCAGCGTCGAGCGCGTTGGCCGTGGCCCGCCAAGGATCGCGGCAATAAGGATCACCCAGCATCCGGCGCGCACGATCACCTGGGCGATCATGTCGGCACGCGACGCCCCGCCCGCGATCCCGAGCAGTAGGATCAGCGCGATCGACAACATAAGGGGAAGATCAATTTGGAAAAACGGCAGGCGGGCCGAACGCGCATGGATCATTGCGCTGCGTTAGTCGATCATCGTCGAATTTGAAACCGCACGTTCGGACGGAAGCGGAAGAGAGCGCATGCTAATGATGTCTCGGGCCGATCTCGACACCCAGGCGATCACGGATCGCATCCGCTAGAGGCCTTCCCGCCTTCACCTGCTGTCGTATCTCGAGAACCTTGGCATCGACCAGCAACCGGTACCAGCAGCCCTGGAGAAAATGAAAGAACAGGCCCGGCACGCCATCCAGGAAGCCAAGCAGGACCACATAGCGCAGCGAGAAATACAGGAACGCCCGAAGCGCCAGCGGGATGCGGTTGTAGATGCGCTCCTTTATCAGGCGCTTGATCGCCGGAATGCGGCCAAGTCGCCCCTGATCGGTAGCGCCTGCCTTCCCCGTGCCCGCATTCGCCAAGAGAATCTGCACTGCTTCCCGACTGGCATAGCGGTTGTGCTTGTCGGTCCACCACGAAATACTGTTCAGGTTTTCGTCGAACAGATCGATCTGGGTCGCGCGTACATCGCCATCGACGACCACATGTTCATCCATCCAACGTTGCTCGGATCGCCCACGTCCGAGCCGCCACAGGCGCAATTGCGGATTGGGCTCCAGCCCGCCCCATCGCAACCGGCGGCCTAGGAAGATGATATGACGGCGCAGTTCGAACCCAGCGACACCGATCGGTGCGGCCGCGATCTCGTCGCGCAGCATGTCATGCTGGCGCGGGTCCAGATATTCGTCGGCATCGATACGCAGGACCCAGCTTCCGTCCGGTTCGCCTAGCATGTCCAACCCGACATTGACTTGGCCGGCATGGGTCACGAACGGATGGACCACGACCTCCCCACCAAGCTGTCGACAGATCGCAGCAGTGTCGTCGCTGGACCCTGAATCGACCACCAGCACACGGCCGCACAATCCCTGCAAAGACTGTAGGCATCGTTCGATATGGATCGCTTCGTTCAGCGTGATGACCAGTCCGACAATCGGGACCGATCCGGGCGATATCGACGATTCGGCCAGCATCACTTCTCTACCGATGGCTGCGACGATACGCGACGTTCGCGCACCATGCGTGCCGGATTGCCGGCGACCACATGTTCGGATGGAACGTTGCGGGTCACGACCGCTACCGCAGCCACCACCGCCCGGATGCCGATGTCGACCCCCGGCCCGACAAATGCCCCGGCCGCTACCCAGGCCCCTTCCCCGACGACGATCGGCGCGCCGATCAGGGTGAATGCGGGATCGTCGATGTCGTGGCTGGCGGTGCAGAGATAGGCTTTCTGGCTGACTACGCAGGCCCGGCCGAGTTCCACTGGCGCTACATTGTAGCAATCCGCTCCCGATCCAAGGCAGCTTCCCTGCCGCATCGTCAACCGATCCGGTGCCCAGATGCGCGCAGTGGGATAAATCGCGGTCCCGCCCTCGATCCGTGCACCGAACCACCGCAGCAGACAGCGCCGCCAAGCGTGAAGCGGCACCGGAGACCAGCGAAACAGCGTTGCCTGCACCAAATTCCAGCCCATCCGGTACAAGCGGTCGCGTAGGCCGGGGGGGGGGAGATGCCGCATCGTGGTGCGCGGAGGGGGGAAGGCGGGTTCGGTCACATTCTTATCCCGGATGCTGGGGATCACGCATGGATGAAATTGGGTTGTGAGCCCTTTTGTGCCGCCCATGCGTAAAGCTCGGCCATCTGTGCGGCAACCGGCTGCCAGGCGAAGTCGCGGGCCATCCATTCCCGCCCGCGGGCACCCATTGCCCGACGCGTCTCGTCGGGCAGACGGATGGCATCGACCAGCGCGCTGCCTAGTGCCGCATCGGTCTGTGGAATCCACCAGCCCGCGTTATGATCGACCAAGGCCGACCAGGGAGCGCCGTCACTGCAAATAACCGGGGTTTCGGCCGCCAAAGCCTCGGCAACGACGATACCAAAATTCTCGTCGCGGGTCGGCAGAACGAATAGTGAAGTCCGTCGGTAGCAGTCCCATTTGCGGTCGCCATAGGCGGCGTCCTCGAACCGGATATTGGGGATGTTCATCCGCTCCGCTGTTGCGCGATAGGTAGCCGCGGCAGCGTCACCCTGCGGTCCGACGATTCGCAGGGTCCAGTCGGGATGGCTAGCGGCGACCGATGGCCAAACCCGTAACAACGCGTCCAGCCCCTTTTTTGCATGCAGCCGGCCCAGGAACAGGACCTCCTTCTCCCGCCTGCGCGACGATTGGGTCGGTAGGTCGATACCGATTGGTATCACGGCGATGGGAGCCTTGATGCCGAAGGCGCGGATGTCATGCGCCTCCTTCTCGCTGGTGGCGTGCCAGCAAGCGGCTCCCGCTACTGCCCTGCGCTGGAACAGGTGCCAGAACAGTGTCTTCTTGGCCTTGGAAAACTGCAGGGCCTCCGCCCCCAACATCCCGTGCGGACTGACGATCAACGGTATTCCGGCATGCCTTGCAGCATGGCCCGGATAAACGTTGGGGAGCAACCATAAGCCGTGCGAATGGATCGCCGCTGCGGTGCGTGCCTCCTCGACAAGACCGAGGCGAAGCGCCGCACTGGGGCGCATAGCGGGCAGGACCGGTAGCCGCGTCTGGTCTTGGGGAAAGTACCGCGCGGGGATCGCTGGTGCTTCGGGACCGGTGGTCAGTATCTGCGCATCCACCCCTTGCGCGGCGAGTGCACTCAACAGACGTTCCAGATACACGGTGGTGCCTGCTGCCGCTTCATGCAGCGAGGCGATGCACTGGATAATGCGGCCCTTAGTCACACCGTTGCCTTCCGATTGGCTGAACCTGTGCGCGCGCCATGGATGATCCGGATGATCCGCACCAGCAATGCAAGGAACAGGATAGCCCAGACGAAGCGGGAGCCGGCGCGAAGCGAAAATACCATGCCGCCGACCAGCATCCAGATCACGGGAAGCAGAGCAACCAGTTGCGAACGCTGCGACACCTGCCCAAACAGCGACCTGGTCGCAACGAACGACAGGCAGGTCATGCCGGCGAGCAGCACCGGCACGATCACCATGCCGGCATAGCCGAACCAGAACAGCGGCTCGGAATAGATGTCGGAATTGAGACCGACTACGTCCATGCTGATCCCCAACACGCCGTTGAGGCTGGTCTGTTCGAAATATCGGGGCGGAAACAATCCCGATGGAGCGGGGGAATAATAGGCAATGAACTCCAGTATCCGGTAGAACGAGAGATCGCTGCCGATGCTGGCCCGTGCCTCGAACACGCTCATCGTGTCGAGGCCAGGGAACGAGTTCTGCAGGATGGGGCGGAAAACCCGGCCGATATCAAGGCTGCCGACAATATCGAACACCGACGCCCAGAAATTGGCATAGGAGGGCAGCCCGCGCGCTTCGAACGCTGCCGCCAGAGCGATCAACGCCGCAACGATCATGACGCTGGCCAGAAACCGGTATCGGTTGAAGAACATGGTGGCGGCGGCGACAATAAACGGAATGGCGACCGAACGGCCCGCATCCGCTGCAGGATATAAGGTGGCGGCGAACAACAGCAACAGCAGCGGAACGACGTTGCCGATGCTCGGCCGGGTCGATGCAGCGACGATACCGGTCAGAAAGACGAGGAGGCTGATCCGACGAAGTATTTCGCTGCCCGAATGGCGGAAGGTAACCTGGGCGGTAAGCAGGTCCGAATCGAGCCAGATATAGACCAGCGCGAACATGCATGCCGCCGCCAGAATGCCGGTGGCGACGTTCGTCGGCAGGCGGATCGGCGAATTGTTCGTCGTGGCGGTGAACTGCCGGAGGCCGAAGAAACGCCGGAAGGCGAACAACGCGAGCGTGAACACTATGCAATAGGTTATCGCCGCCAAGTACATTCGTTGCGAAGGCAACGACACCATGAAAAATGAAAAAGAGAGCGCGCCTGATTCTTTTAGAAGAGCGATCCCGATCGACCCGAACAGGACAACAGCAGAAAAAATATAGCAGTAGATACGGTTCACTTGTCCGACTCCACCGGTGATCCGTTACTGGACGGGATCGGGACGATGTTTTTTGCCAACCACATATATGGCACGACCATGCAGAAGAATAGGGCAATGTCGGTGGCAATGATTGCCCCTGCGGCGCCCATGTGCGGCAGAAGCACGAGTTTGAGCGCAACGTTGACGACCATCATCGTCAGGCTGAGCAAAATCAGCGCACGGCGTCGGTCGAGACTGTACAACAGGTTTCGCCCGCCCAGCTCGAGCACCGCGACTACGCAGTAGATCGCCATGCCGGGTACCAGCCAGGCTGTCGGTACCAGCGCCTTTCCCAGCCACAGCCTCGTGACCCATGGATGGGTCGCGGACAAGAACAGGGCGGCGACGAGTGCAAACCCGCCGGCCATCGCCAGCGAAGTGAAGAACGATCGCCGAATCCAGGCGAACTCGCCATGTACCGCTGCGCGCGCATAAGCCGGCCATAGCGTCTGGAACACCAGTCCGACGAGGACGAACGGCAGGGAGTAGAGGCGATTGAACACGGTATAGGGGGGGACTGCCTCGGCTGAGACCAGCGAAGCGATGAAGAACTGGTCAGAGGTGACGGACAGCGCCACGGCGACTTCGAGCAGCAGATACATGCTGCCCGCGCCGAGCAGGCCTTTCTGCACGGTGCGCGAAAGCAGCTTGCGCTGGGGCCAAAGGTCCGCCTCGCCGCGCAAGAATACCCAGCCCCCCAGCCCCCTGACAAAGGCCGGGAGGACCGCCAGCGTGAACACCAGCGCCGGCGTTCCCTGATCCAGCGACAAACACAAGAAGAACGCCGGTAGCGAACTGGCTAGTGCGATCAGTTCCCAAAGGCTCGCATGTACGATCCTCTGTAAGCCGTAACGCAGGCGGACGAACACGTTGACCCACAGGTTGAGTGCGGTCGATGCGAGTACCAGAAATACGATCCACGGTGCCTCGGCGACCGCCCGTGCAGTTCGTAGAGAAAACACCACGCGCCAGTCCACGCCCCATGCTATCGCGGCACCGACCGGCAACAGCGCCAGCGACACTAACCCCACGACCATCGCCGCATTGGTCAGCAATTGTCGTACGGCAAAGCGATCACCCCGCGCCTCGCTGGCCGCGACCGACGTAACCAACGAATTGGATATGCCGCCGTCGGCCAGCGAAAGGACCGCCATGAACGATGTAGCGGCCATCCACAGCCCGAACCGCTCCGCATCCAGATGCCGCAACGCGAGCGGTATCGTGACGAACGGCACGACCATCGCTACGATGCGGGCTAGGCCAAGCGATGTAACGCTTCGCGCTATCTTCGAAAACCGACTACCGCCGCTGCTCTCGGCGCGTTGGCGCAGCCATCGCACCCAACTGGTAAGCGAAAATTGTCCGGTCATTCCTGATCCGATCCGAACCACGCGGCGCGTCTGTGTGGTGTCTTTGCAGTCATGCGGTACCGTCCGCAGAGGTTGCGGTGACCGCGCACGACGTCTTCACGCGCCGCCGACCCTTGCCGGATATCCTTGCTGCTTCATCGTCCGTCCGCCTAATTCCAGCCTAGAGACGTCGGATGACTCCTTGCGCCTGGCCGCCCATACCATCGATTGAAGAAAGCGCGATAGGTTAGCGCAGTGCGCGCTGCCGCAGCATTGCCGGGAACGTGCATGCTCGTCGACCGCGCGGTGCGCTTACGACATCACCCGGGCAATGGCGGCGATCGCCGTACGTGCGAAGCGCTCGGGTCCGAAATCCTGCGCCTTTGCCAGCGATATCTGCTGCAACCGGTCAAGATCGGCCTTGGACAGGGCGGCGGCGTTCTCCAGTGTTCGTTCAATCGCATCGACGCTGCCGGGTTTGAAACGCAGCGTGGCACTGTCAGCGAAATCCTCGGCACTGCCGATCGCGGTACTCAATAGGAGGCCACACCCCGCCAGTGCCGCTTCGTGTACCACCAAGCCCCATGCCTCGACATGCGAAGGCAGTACGAAGAACCGTGCAGCGTCGAAATGGGCGCCCAGTTGCGAAGGTTGTACGAAATCCCGTATCTGAATGCCGTCAGTTCGCGGCAGGTTATCTTTCAACGGCCCGCTGCCGATCACTTCCAGTTCCCATTCGGGATGCTTCCTGCGAAAGCGGGAAAAGGCGGTACACAGTTCCATGACGCCTTTGCGCGGAATGAACTGGCCGACGAACAGGAACCGGGGCGCACGCTCGGCCAGCGCCGGTCCCGGTTGGAACAGGGCGGGGTCCGCACCGTACATCCCCTGGAAGATTCGGTCGCGCGCTAGCCCGAAATACCGCATCAACCGGTTACCCGAGGTGCCCGGTACAATCATTGCGTCGAAGCGCGAACGGTAGCGCAGGCGGAACCAAACGGCCCCCAGCACCAGCTGGCGGAAATCGCCACGGAAATTGGCGTCGCTCATCCCAATGACCCGCCCGCCCGCATGGCGGACCTCGTCGCCCAGAGCGTTGAAGGCCGGCGAGTTCCAGCCCGACTGGAAGAATACAGACGGGACTCCCAACCCCAGGGCGGACCAGCTCGTCGCCTGTTCCGGGTCGATCCACAGGATGGGCTGCCCCAAGGCGTCTTCCATACCCTCGACCGGTACCGCCGGACGCGAACCGATCACGGGGCACGGCCGGTTTAGGTCCCGTACCGCCGCCCGGAGAAGACGCGCGGCATATTGCGGCAGCCCGTTCCAGGAAAAGGCGACCGTCACGTCGGACGGAATGGTCGGCACGGTATTGGAAAGCATGCAATGGTTCCATGTTTCGGGTTGTCACCCGGAGGCGAAAGCATCTAGCGGACATTTATGAAACGGGAAAGCCGACCCGCCTGCCGTAATGGGTGGGTGTGCAATGTCCATGATGGCCGTCAAGCGTCGCGATACGAAGGAACAGGGGGCGTTCATCAATGAACAAGAAGGTTATTTTCGTAAACCGCTTTTTCTGGCCGGATGAAAGCGCGACATCGCAGATTTTGTCCGACGTTGCGTTCAACATGAACGTACCCAATACCGATACCATCATAATCACAAGCCGCCTGTCCTACAGCGATCCGAATGAACGCTATTTGGACGCCGAAGACATCAATGGCGTGCGCATCGTGCGGGTATGGACGAGTGCCGGTGGCAAGAGTCTGGCCCATAAGGCATTGGCCTTTGCCTCGTTCTATGTCACCGCCACGATCGCTGCTTGGCAGTTGCTGCGCAAGGGGGATGTGCTGGTCGCCAAGACCGATCCGCCGCTACTTTCGATCCCGATGTTGCTGGCTACGCGTTTGCGCGGGGCGCGATTGGTGACATGGCTGCAGGATCTCTATCCCGAACTGGCCGGCGAACTAGGCGTCGCCGTTGCTCGCGGAATGTTCGGCAATAGCCTGCGTTGGTTGCGTAACCGCAGCCTGAAGGCCGCTGACATGAATGTCGTGATCGGTCGGCGCATGCACGACTTACTGGTCACTCAGGGAGTGTCGCCGAACCGGACTTTGATCATTCAGAATTGGACATCAGATCAGACGCTTGTTCCGAATTCTGATGGTTACCAAGCGTTGCGCGCACAATGGGGATTTTCGTCGTCGGACATTGTCGTTGGCTATTCGGGTAATCTTGGTCGTGCCCATGACGTGGGCACGCTGCTCGACGCTGCCCGAATCCTGCAGGAGAAAGGACGCAGCGACATTCGCTTCCTCTTTATCGGTGGCGGCAAGCTTCGCGAGCAATTGAGCGAGCGTGCCGAGCAACTCGGGTTGACCAACATCGTGTGTCGCCCCTACGTCGAACGAGCGTTTCTTGCACAATCTCTCGCCGTTTCGGACATTCACTGGCTTAGTTTGCGTCCGGAACTGGAAGGTATGATCGTGCCGAGCAAATTCTACGGTATTGCCGCCGCAGGCCGCCCAGCGATCTTTATCGGTGCCGAAAATGGGGAAATTGCGCAGTTACTCGCCAACCACGCGGCCGGGCTGAACTGCCAGATCGGCGATGCCGCACGGCTTTCCGGTCAGATCGAGCACCTTGCCGCCAATCCCGCGTTACGTGCGACGCTGGGCGCCAATGGACGACAGGCGATCGATACCGAACTTAACCAGAAGACAGCGTTGGAGGCATGGACGTCATTGATCAAGCAACAGACGGCCTGATTTTGCAAGGGGTCAAGCGGTCTTGTCATGTCAGGGACGTCGACGCATCTAGTCGGTCGGTAATTAGGAACGTCACTAGCCTATATCAGGGGTCGGTTCACAAGCAGTGTCCTATCTCCGATTGATTTGCGCTGGCCGGCAACCGGTCTGTCAGTCTATCAGAAGGTGATGCTCAACCTTTCCATCTTCGCTGCCTTGGTATTCGCTGCCACCACGGGGCAGATATCATATTCCGGATCAGACAGCGCCACGGAACAAGGTGCTCCTCCACCGCCTCGGCAACCCCTTGTTTCCGATACGATTGTCACCGAGCAACCAGGCCAGCGCCAAACGCGCGAGCAGATCGCGCAGGACGCCGGCATCGAACCGATGGCGCGGATCAATGGGCGGATTCAGAACCGAGTGCAGTCGCGGATACGCAACCGGATCGACCGCTATTATAACCCGCAGGCCAATGCGGCATCGCCGTTCGAGGTCGCCGGTGAACAGGCGCGTGCCGCCGGGCGGTCGCGGCGGTGATCGTCCGACTATTTCCTACTCGAAAGCACGAATGGGCGCGGTCGTCCGGCAGCAACCCGTGCGGACAGGCCCGGTTTTCCGTCGTATCTTCGTGCTTTCGAGTAGAAATACCCCATGACCCGCAAGCCTCCCGCCCCCAAGGTACCTCCCCGAACCCCGGCCCGTCCGCAGGGCGACCTGTTCCGGCTCGACAGCCCGCTGACCGCCGAAATCCGGGGCGAGCGGTCGCTGATGGCGTTCCCGTTCTTCGCGCTCGCCAAGAATGCGTGGATGAAGCCGCTGACCTATCAGGCGAACAACGTCACGATCGAGGTCCGCCCGTCGGCCAGCGGCGTCGCGACCATCTATGACAAGGAAATCGTTCTCTATATCGCCAGCCTGATGCTGGCGAAGATCGAGGTGGGCGAGAGCGTTACCCAGGACTTCGTCTTCACCGCGCACGATCTGTTCACGGTCACCGGCGCCAATCATTCGGCGCGGTCGTACGGGCGACTGTCGGAGGCACTGGAGCGGTTGCAGGGGACGCAGATCAAGACCAATATCGAAGCGGGCGGCGAGGGCGAGGAGGGCTTCTTCTCGTGGCTGTCCGAGGCCAAGCTGCATTATTCGCGCACCCGCGGCGGCGAGCGGCGGCTGAAGGCGGTCAAGGTGCGGCTGTGCGACTGGCTGTTCCGCGCGATCCTGCTCGACCGGCATGTGCTCGACTATGCTGCGGCCTATTTCCAACTCGGCCCGATCGAGCGGCGCATCTACGAAGTGGCGCGCTCGAGTGGCGAGGCGCGGTTGGAAACCGACCTTGCGACCTTTCGCCTGCAGATCGGCTACCAGAACCCCCTGCCCAATTTCCGCAATGCTTTGAAGCAGATAGCGGCAGTCGACAGCATCCCCGACTATCGGCTCGAGCTGATCGAACAGGCGATGGACGCGAGCGATGCCCCCCGGCGCGGGCGGCGCAGCGCGCCGGTGCGGGTGGTGCTGACCAGGCGGCCGGCGCAACTGGGCGGCAGTGATTCGGAAGCAGGCGAATCACCCGCCGGTTGAGCGGCGCATTTCCTACCCGAAAGCACGAATTCGTGCGGCCTATTCCTATCCGAAAGCACGAATCGGCAGGCGCTTTCCTACCCGAAAGCACGAATCGAGCGACAGAGTTTGCGCCGAAACGGGTGCATTTTCGTACTTCCTACTCGAAAGCACGAACCGGGAACGCTTCCGATGTTGGATTTCATCTGCAAAGGTTGGCCAACATGCCGGCAACGGGGCCGGCGGATGAGGGAATGGCCGTGACCACATAAAGGAAAGCCCGGCACGAAGGCCGGGCGTCCCAGGGATTTGGAGCGACGTCGCCAAACGTCGAACTGCCTCACAACAGGTTCTCTAGATACCCCCGATCGCTTGCCGGTTCAAGGACGCGCGCTTCGCGCCACGCCCCTTTTTTGCAAAAATGGTCCCGGCCCCGGACAAGGGGGACGAAGATGGCGCTCATTCTGGCGCAGGCGATTGCGCGCATCAGCGCGCTGGACCAAGGCGCGCGTATCGGCGCGGTGGACAAGGGCACAGCGACCGAACCGCGCAGCCCACGCCGCGGCGGCCTGCATCGCACCGGCATGCCGGTGCGGCGCGGCAGCGTCGAGGCGGGAACGGTCGAGGACAATTTCTTTGCGGTGCCGGCTAGGGGCGAGACCGACCGGCTGCTGCGCGCGGCGCGCGCCGCGCTGGATGCCGGTCGCCGCGCCCGTCGCACCGCGCGTGCCGAAGGGCGGATGCTGGATGCGGCGGAGGCGGCGCTGGCGGGCCTCACCGCCGCCGCCGTGCGCGTGTTCGAGGAAATCTGCACGCTCGCCCGGCTGAACGCGGGCAAGGTCTTCCCGACCTATGACCATCTGGCCAGGGCGACCGCGCTCGGCCGGGCGACGGTGGCCCGCGCGCTGTCGGCGCTGGAGGCGGCGGGGTTCCTGATCCGCCAGCGGCGCTTCTGCCGCACGACCGGCGCGGGGCCACGCTATCGCCAGACCTCGAACATCTATCGCGCGCTGCTGCCGGGCAAGCTGATGCGCTTCCTGCCGCGCAGCCTGCACCCTGCGCCGCTGCCGTGCGATGTGGTGGTGCATCAGGCGGAGACGGCGGCCGAGCTGATGGCGATGCGGGCGACGCTCAGCTGCAAGGAGCTGGCCGAGGTCACGCTGGGCGGCGCGCTCGGGCGGGTGTTGGCGTCGCTCGGCGCAGCGATCGACCGCGCCGCATGCGAGTCTCATTCCGATCCGCAACCGCTATCAGAGTCTTATCATAAGGCGACAAATGTCGTTGGCCTCGCCGGCCAACGGCGTTTGGCCTGACGGCCACAATCGGCGATGGTCACAAACCACGAAACCAAACCCCTAGCGGCACCTGCGGGACGCACCGGCTTACGCCGGCGCGATGCTCTCCGTCGAGAGCAGGTGGCTTCGGGCGTGGCCATTACAGAGGCCGGTGCCGGTGGATCAATGCGGCACGACGCCCAGTTCGACGCCGGTCTTGTCGTGCAGCGCGAAGCGGTCGATCAGGTCGGCGCTGGCGCGATTATAGCCGATGATGGTGACGGTCGCGCCCTGCTGGCGCAGGCGGACCACGACCTTGTCGAGTGCGTCGACGCCCGAAATGTCCCAGAAATGCGCCGCGGTGACGTCGATCGTCACCGGCCCCGACGCTTCCACAGCGAAGGCGCGGCGGAAGCGGTCGACCGAGGCGAAGAAGATCTGCCCCGTAACCCGGTAGGTGACGCCGCCGTCCTCCACGATCCGATCGACCGCGAACATCCGCTGGACCTTCCCTGCGAAGAACACGCCCGACAGCAGCACGCCCGCCAGGACGCCCAGCGACAGGTCGTGCGTCGCGACGACCACGACGACGGTCGTCAGCATGACGATCGAGGAGGTCGGCGGGTGGCGCCGCAGATTGGCGATCGAGTTCCAGCTGAACGTGCCGATCGACACCATGATCATCACCGCGACCAGCGCCGGCATCGGCACCCGCCCGACCCACGGGCCGAGCACGGCGAGCAGGAACAGCAGGAAGGCACCGGCGACGAAGGTCGACAGCCGTCCGCGTCCGCCCGAGGTCACGTTGATGACCGACTGGCCGATCATCGCGCAGCCGCCCATGCCGCCGAACAGCGCGGCGACGATGTTCGCGCCGCCTTGGCCGGCGCATTCCTGCGCCTTGTCGCTGTCGGTATCGGTCATGTCGTCGACGATCTGCGCGGTCAGCAGCGATTCCAGCAGCCCGACGGCGGCCATGGTCAGCGACGTCGGCAGGATGATCCGGAGCGTCTCCAGCGTCAGCGGCACCTGCGGCAGCGCGAAGCTCGGCAGCCCCTCGGGCAGCTTGCCCATGTCGCCGACCGTGTTGACCGGCAGGCCCATCGCGATGCTGATGATGCTCAGCACGAGGATCGCGACGAGCGGCGACGGCACCGCCTTGGTCACGCGCGGCAGCAGGTAGATGATGGCGAGGCCGAGCGCGATCAGCGCATAGCTGTGCCAGCTGACCCCGGTCAGCTGCGGCAGCTGCGCCAGGAAGATCAGGATGGCGAGCGCGTTGACGAAGCCGGTGATGACCGATCGCGACACGAACTGCATCACCCGGTCGAGCCGCAGCAGTCCGGCGGCGATCTGGATCACCCCCATCAGGATCGTCGCGGCGAAGAGATATTCGACGCCGTGGTCGCGGACCAGCGGCCCCACCAGCACCGCGATGGCGGCGGTGGCGGCGGAGGCCATGCCGGGCCGCCCGCCGAGGAACGCGATCGTCATCGCGATCGTGACCGAGGCATAGAGGCCGATGCGCGGGTCGACCCCGGCGATGATCGAAAAGCCGATCGCCTCGGGGATCAGCGCGAGGGCGACGACGATCCCGGCGAGGACATCGCGGCGGATCTGGACGGCACCGCCGAACCATTGGCGGCGGTAGGTTGCAAAATCGAAGGTCATGGAAATTCCACATCGGGCCGCAGCGCGCATCTCTCGGGCGCGGATCATGGCTGCGGGGATGTTGTCCGGCGGATCGGCGGCCGGAATAGCCACCCGGAATTGCACCGGGTCCAGGGCGAATGGCGCGCGTCTAGCCGCGCATGGGGTGCAGGGCAAGGGTCGGCGTGCCCGACGATGATACCGCCTTGTTATTTTGTACGGATCCGGCGCCGGGGCAACTTCACCTCCCGCCGGGACGTTGAACGGCAAACCCGACCCCCAAGGATTGCCCATGACCGACACGACTGCCCTCAACGCCGGCAATGGCGGCGAAACGCATCAGGTGACCGATGCCGATCATCCGGTGCTGACCACCAACCACGGCACGCCGATCAGCGACAACCAGAACCAGCTGAAGGCGGGGCCACGCGGCCCGGTGCTGATCGAGGACGAAGTCTTCCGCGAGAAGATGAATCATTTCGACCATGAGCGGATTCCGGAGCGGATCGTCCATGCCCGTGGGAGCGCGGCGCATGGCTATTTCGAATGTACCGACAGCCTGGCCGACGTGACCGTCGCCGACCTGTTCCAGAAGAAGGGCCAGCGCACCGAGGTGTTCACCCGCTTCTCGACGGTCGCCGGTGGCGCCGGGTCGGTCGACACCCCGCGCGACGTGCGCGGCTTCGCCGTCAAATTCTACACCCGCGAGGGTAACTGGGACCTGGTCGGCAACAACATCCCGGTGTTCTTCATCCAGGACGCGATCAAGTTCCCCGACCTGATCCACGCCGCCAAGATGGAGGCGGATCGCGGATACCCGCAGGCGGCGACGGCGCACGATACCTTCTGGGACTTCATCTCGCTGATGCCGGAATCGACCCATATGATCATGTGGGCAATGTCGGACCGCACCCTGCCGCGCACCTTTGCGAACATGGAGGGGTTCGGCGTCCACACCTTCCGCTTCATCAACAAGGAAGGCAAGTCGACCTTCGTCAAGTTCCACTGGAAGCCCAAGGCGGGGCTTGCCTCGACCATCTGGGACGAGACGGTGAAGATCGCCGGCGCCGACCCCGATTTCCAGCGCCGCGACCTGTTCGAACGGATCGATCGCGGCGATTTCCCGGAATGGGAGCTGGGCGTGCAGCTGTTCGATGAGGATTTCGCGAACAGCCTGCCCTATGACGTGCTCGACGCGACCAAGATCATCCCTGAGGAAGTGCTGCCGGTGCGGATCGTCGGGCGGATGGTGCTCGACCGTTACCCGGACAATTTCTTTGCCGAAACCGAACAGGCGGCATTCGTGCCGAGCCATGTCGTGCCCGGCATCGGTTTCTCGAACGACCCGCTGCTGCAGGGGCGGCTGTTCAGCTATACCGACACCCAGCTGTCGCGCCTCGGCTCGGTCAATTTCCACCAGCTGCCGATCAATGCCGCCAAGGGGCGCGCGGCGGCGGCGGGCTGTCCGTTCCTGAACCAGCAGCGCGACGGCCATATGCAGATGGCGGTGCCCAAGGGCCGCGCCAATTACGAGCCGAACAGCCTGGCGAAGGCCGGTGAGGAAGCCGGCGCGCGCGAGGACCCGGAGAAGGGCTACAAGACCTTCCCCTCGGAGGAGCAGGGCCAGAAGCTGCGCATCCGCCCCGAGAGCTTCGCTGATCATTACAGCCAGGCGCGGCTGTTCTTCCGCTCGGTCGACCCGGCGGAACAGGCGCATATCGCCTCCGCCCTGGTGTTCGAACTGTCGAAGGTCAGCCTGGAGCATATCCGCACCGCGATGCTCGCCAACCTGCGCAACGTCGACGAGGATCTGGCGAAGCGCGTCGCCGATGGCCTCGCGATGGACCTGCCCGCCGCCTCGCCGACCAAGGTGCCGGTGCAGGACATGGACGTGTCGCCCGCGCTGCGCATCATCCGCGGCCCGCGTGAACTGCACACGCTGGAAGGGCGCAATGTCGGCATCCTGATCGCCAATGGCAGCGATGCGGGCGACCTCAAGACGCTGAAGGACGCGATCAAGGCGGCGGGCGGCAATGCGATGACCATCGCGCCCAAGGTCGGCAAGGTGCCGCTGTCCGACGGGTCGACCATCGCCGCCGACGCGCAGCTGTTCGGCCAGCCCTCGGTCACGGTCGATGCCTGCGCGGTGATCCTGTCGGCGGACGCCGCCCGGAAGCTGACCAGGGAAGGCGCCGCCGTCCAGTGGGTGATGGACGCGTTCGGGCACCTCAAGGCGATCGGCCATAATGCGGAGGCCAAGCCGCTGCTCGACAAGGCCGGCGTCGAGCCGGACGAAGGGGTCACCGACCTCGCCGGCTTCGTCGAGGCGGCGAAAAAGCGCTACTGGGACCGCGAACCCAACGTTCGCACGCTGGCGTGAGGTAGATAAGATACGAGAACGGCGGCCCTCCCCTGTCGGGAGGACCGCCGTTTCCGTGTCGGGTGGGTTCTGATCGACTTGTGTCGATGCGGTGCCGGTCCGCTCCCCCACCCGGCCACCCACAGCGTATCCTGATTGGGTGGCCGGGTGGGGGTAGCCCAGCAAAGTACTACTTTGCTGGGACCCGTGGGGGAGCGGGCCGGCACCGCTCTGATCCGGCTTTGCCGGATCAGGCTCCAGGCGCCAGACCGATCAGAAGCGGAAGCTGGCGCCTGCGCGGAACTGACGGCCGATCAGGCCGGCATAATGCCACGTCGTCAGGAAGTTCGGCGCGCTGGCATAGGCGGCCGGGGCCAGCGGCGCCTTCACGTCGAACAGGTTCTTCACGTTCAGGAAGAACGAGAAATTGTCGTTCACCTTGGCCGTGCCGTTCAGGTCGACGTTGATGAACGATTTGACGTAGCAGAACTGCTCGTTCTGCGGCGACGAGCGAGTGTAGAGATTGCCGGTGGCGCAATCGCGCGGCAGGTTCTGGTCCTCCGACACCGCCTTGATCCGGCTGACATAATAGGTCGTCGCCGACAGGGCGTACGGCCCCACCTGCACCGTGTTCTGCCAGTTGCCGCGCCATGCCGGCGTACCGTTGCCCGACGACAGGTTGTACGGCCCCATCGTCCCGGCATAGTTCTGGACGTTGCCGTTCGCCTCACCTGCATTGAGGTTGTATTCGAGGATGTGGGTCACCTCGACACGGCTCGTGAAGGTCGCGTCGTCCGCGATCGGCGCGGTCAGCGTCGCCGCGAAATCGATGCCCGAGGTCGTCGAATAGTTCGCGTTCACATAGGGCACGTTGATGATGAGCACGCGCGGCAGCGCGTTCGGGAAGTTCGGATCGACCGCATCGACGCTGTTGACCGAATAACCCTGCCCGATGGCCGCGACCGCGGCCTGTGCGGCGGCGAGGTTGGCCGAGTTGTAATAGGCCCGTACCGCATCGCCGACCAACGGGCCGCTGACGATCAGGTCCTTCTTGCGCACATTGTAATAGTCGACGGTGAAGCTGAACCAGCGGACGGGCTGGAAGATCATGCCGGCGGTGAAGCTGCGCGAGATTTCCGGCTTCAGGTCCGGATTGCCCGCCGACCCGCGACCCAGCGAATATTGCAGGTTGTACGGGTTGCCGTTGGCCGAGCACGACGTGGTGGTGCCGGTCCCGCCATGCTGCAGGATGAAGTTGCACGGCGGCGTGGTGGTCACGAAGCCGGCATATTGGCTGCGCGCGCCCGATTCCGCAAAGGTCGGCGCGCGGAAGCCCTCGCTATAGGTGCCGCGGAACGCCAGTTCGCGGATCGGCGTGAACTTCACCCCGACCTTGGGCGAGAAGTGGCTGAACCCTTCCGAATAATGGTCGTAGCGGCCCGACGCGTTCACTTCGAGCTGCTTGACGATCGGGGCGCCCAGTTCGAAATACGCCGCCGACACGGTGTGCGCGCCGAACGCCGAAGCGGTCGTCAGGCCATACGTGTCGAGGTTCACGTTCTGGTTGTTGTTTTCCAGCGTCTCGCGCCGCACCTGTCCGCCGATGGCGAGCTGGAGCGGACCGCCCGGCAGGTCGAGCAGGCGCGCGCTGAGCGACGCATCGGCCGATGCCATGGTCGAGAAGGACGGCGTGACCTTGTCCGGGGCGATCAGGTCGCGCACCGCCTGGCTGTTCGCCTGCGGATTGACGAAATTGTACGAGCCGGTGTTGATCGCGCGCAGCAGCTGCTGGATGTTCAGCAGGCCGTGCTGGGTGATCTGCATCTCGTCCCGGGCGTACACCCCGTCGACGCGCCAGGCGAAGCGTTCGTCGTCGAACGACCCGGTCAGGCCGGCGGCGGCGCGATACACTTCGTTCTTGCGGTCGCTGCCGCCGGCGATGTCGCCGAACATGTAATAGATGCGCGCGGCGCTGGTCGTCGGATCGGCGCCGGCCACCGCGAACGGGTTGTTCGGGTTCAGCTGGCGATCGGCGGCGGTGGCGCAGTTGGTGCCGGCCGAGCAGATATACATCGGCAGGACGATGCCCGGGTTCGCCGATGCGACCGACGGCGCGGCACCGAAGGGCTGCGTCGCGCGGATGGCCGACGGCGTGCCGTTGATGCTGACGTCGCTGCGGCTGTAGCTGGCGGTGACATAGCCTTCGGTCGTGTCGCTCAGGCGGACGCTGAGCCGCGCGTTCAGCGCATAGCGTTCCTGCAGCGGCTGAATCTGGCGATACAGGTCGACCAGATCGTACTTGCAGCCGGTGCCCTGGACCGCGGTCGTGTTCACGGTGAAGGTGTCGCGGGCGCAGTTGCCGAGACCCAGCGCGCGATACTGGTTGGTCAGCGGCGAACCGGCCGCGCCGCTCAGCGGGTTGTTCAGGTCGGTCTGGCGAACGCGGGTGACATAGGCGGTGGGGACATTGACCGTCAGCGAATTGTCCGACGGGTTGTTGTCGAGACCGCCGATCGAGGTCAGGTCCTGCGTGTTGTACGGGAAGCCGCGGCTGTGGTTCGACACCCGGCCGTCGCGCTGATATTCGCCGTTGATGAAGACGTTCCAGCCATGGGCGTCGTAATCGCCGGTGCCGATCGTCAGGTGCGCGCGCTGGTGCGAGGCATCGCCGCGTTCCGCGATACCGCCTTCGACCAGGCCGTCGATGCCGGTGAAGTGCTTCTTCAGGATCACGTTGACCACGCCGCCGATCGCATCGGCGCCATAGGTCGACGATGCGCCGTCCTTCAGCACCTCGACCTTGTCGACCAGGCTGAACGGGATCGAGTTCAGGTCGACATAGGCGTTGCGGCCGTCATCGTTCAGCGGGAAATTGGCCGAGCGCAGCCCGTCGATCAGCACCAGCGTCGACGAGACACCCAGACCGCGCAGCGAGACCGCCGAACCGCCGGCCGAAAAACCGCTCTGGAAGCCGGTGCCGATCGACCCCGCGCCATCGGCCGAGATCGAGCGGATCGCGTCCGACACGTTGGTGATGCCGGCCTTCGCCAGCGTGTCCGACGTCAGCACGGTGACCGGCGACGGGGTTTCGCTGTCGGTGCGGCGCAGCAGCGATCCGGTGACGACGATCTCGGTGCCCTGGTCGGCGGTGCCTTCGGTCGTCGTCGGGTTCGTCACCTGGTCGCGCGCATCGAGGGTGCCGGGCGTGGCGGGCGTGGTCTGCGCGGCGACGGGGCCGGCGATCAACGCGGTGGCAAGCGCACAGGTGGCGGCACCCGCGACGAAGCGCGAGCGACCGAAAACGATCTTCATAGGGTTATTTTCCTCCGGTCGAGGCGAACGATGCCCCCGCATCGCCGCGTCATGCGCGACAGATGTTCGAGTGTGCCGCCCGAGTAAAGCAGGGCAATTACGATACCGAAATATTGTAACGATATGTTGCCCGACCGACACACCGTTGTAATATATCCGGCATCGGGGGGACGTATGGAGACACGAAGGGCATCGATCGCGGATGCGGACGCCATGCACCGCGTGCTGCGCGCGATCATCGCCCGCACCGGGCGCGAACGGCCGAACGACGTGGCGTTCGTGACCGGCCACTATATCGCCAACCCGGCCGGCATCGCCTGCACGGTGGCGGTCGATGCGGCGGGCGCGGTCATGGGGTTCCAGTCGCTGGTCCGGGCGGAGGCGGGCAATCGCTACGCCGTGCCGCCGGGCTGGGGCATCATCGGCACCCATATCGACCCGTCCGCGCACCGGCAGGGCGTGGGCGCCGCGCTGTTCCATGCCACCCGCGCGGCGGCACAGGCGGCGGGGCTGACGAAAATCGACGCCTATATCGCCGCCGATAACGCCGGTGCGCTACGCTATTACGAGGCGATGGGGTTTCGGACGTATCGGGAACCGGAGGGCATCGTGCAGAAGGTCTGCACGCTGGGATAGGGCTGGTTCCTGCCAATATCCCGGACGCGGCCGGCAACGAACCGTACCCCCGCGCAGGCGGGGGTCCAGGAGCGTCATACGCTACCCGCTGTCCTGCTGGGTTCTGGACCCCCGCCTGCGCGGGGGTACGGCATTGGTCGCATGGGGACGCTTTCGTGGCGGACCGGATGCCACACACGTCATCCCAGCGCAGGCTGGGATCTCCCGGCAAGGGAGCGCGCGCCTCGCCACAGGAGGCCCCAGCCTGCGCTGGGGCGACGTCCCTTGCCGAACCCCCACGCAACCCATCTTGTGCACTTCGCACGAAGCCAATCGCGTGCTCGCCGGTTTCCCCTCCCGAACCCGTTTCGCGAAGGACCTCCCATGCAGATCGCCGACCTCATCACCGACACGCTGATCGCCGCCGGCGTGGAGCGGATCTGGGGCGTGACCGGCGACAGCCTGAACGCCATCAACGACAGCCTGCGCCGGTCGGGGAAGATCGACTGGATGCACGTCCGCCACGAAGAGGTCGCCGCCTTTTCGGCGGGCGCGGAGGCCGCCGCGACGGGGAAGCTGGCGGTGTGTGCGGGGAGCTGTGGCCCCGGCAACCTCCACCTCATCAACGGGCTGTTCGATTGCCAGCGCAACCGCGTGCCGGTGCTGGCCATCGCCGCGCACATCCCGTCGAGCGAGATCGGGCTGAACTATTTCCAGGAGACGCACCCGACCGAGTTGTTCCGCGAATGCAGCCATTTCTGCGAGATGGTGCAGACCCCCGAACAGCTGCCCGAACTGCTCCACCGGGCGCTGCGCACCGCGATCGGGCAACAGGGCGTGGCGGTGCTGGTGATCCCGGGCGATGTGGCGCTGAAGGACGCCCCGAAGGGCGCGCGCGCCGACTTCGCCGCCCCCCTCCCCCCGCGCATCGTGCCGCAAGCGGGCGAAATCGAGCGCCTCGCCGAACTGCTCAACGGATCGCAGGCGGTGACCCTGCTGTGCGGCGCGGGCGTGGCGGGGGCGCATGACGCGGTGGTCGCGCTGGCCGCCAAGCTGAAGGCGCCGATCGTCCACGCGTACCGGGGCAAGGAATGGATCGAGTGGGACAACCCGTACGACGTCGGCATGACCGGGCTGATCGGTTTTTCGTCGGGCTATCACGCGATGATGGAATGCGACACGCTGCTGATGCTCGGCACCGATTTCCCCTATCGCAACTTCTATCCCGAAAGCGCGAAGGTCGCGCAGGTCGATCGCGACCCCTCGGCGCTCGGGCGGCGGGCGCAGATCGACATCGGCATCGTCGGCGATGTGGGGGAAGCGGCGGCGGCGCTCACCCCGCTGATCGCGCCCGGCCGCGACGAGGGTTTTCTGACCAAGGCGCGCGCCCATTATGCCGATGCGCGCAAGGGCCTCGACGACCTCGCCACCCCCCGCGCGGACGACAAGCCGCTCCACCCGCAATATGTCGCGCGGGTGATCGATGCGGTCGCGGCCGACGATGCGGCGTTCACCGTCGATGTCGGCACCCCGGCGGTGTGGGCGGCGCGCTACCTGACGATGAATGGCCGGCGGCGGCTTACGGGCTCGTTCAACCACGGGTCGATGGCGAACGCGATGCCGCAGGCGATGGGCGTGCAGGCGGCCTATCCGGGGCGGCAGGTCGTGTCGCTGTCGGGCGATGGCGGGCTGACGATGCTGATGGGCGACATGCTGACCGCGGTGCAGATGGGGTTGCCGATCAAGATCGTCGTCTTCAACAATTCGACCTTGGGCTTTGTCGAGCTGGAGCAGAAGGCGGCGGGCTATGTCGACACCAATGTCGCGCTGAAGAACCCCGATTTCGGCGCGATCGCGGCGCAGATGGGCTTTTTCGGCGCGCGCGTTACCCGGTCGGACGAACTGGAGGGCGTGCTGCGCGCCGCGTTCGCCCATGACGGCCCGGCGCTGGTCGATGTCGTGACCGAGACGATGGAACTGGCGATGCCGCCCAAGATCAAGGCGGAACAGGTCAAGGGCTTCAGCCTCTACACGCTGCGCGCGATTATGAGCGGGCGCGGGGACGAGGTGATCGAGCTGGCCAAGGCCAATCTGTTCCGGTGAGGGTGGCGGTATGGCGAGGTCGGGTTGGTCGACCCTAGCCAAACCGGGAAATAAAGGCCTGAGCGACGTCCGGTGCGTTGAGGTCGGCGGCAGATCGGTTCTCGATTGCCTCCGCCTCGTCGCTATCGGTTATGGTAACGAACAGCGTAACGCCTTTCAACGCGTGGCCCCGCGCGTCACGCAGGTGACGAAGTGCCTCAATCATGGCGTCGATCAATTTTTCGAAGCTGGGTTCTTGCTGTTCGCCACGCAATAGAACTTCGGTGAGCGCGTTGTTCAAAGTTTGAAAAAATTCGTCGCCGACCCCTTCGAAACGCCACTCTGCCGAAGACCAGCGAAAGTAGCTTTCGTCCTGCAGCGTTATTTCCTCGATTGCCCGTTCCTCAGATAGTTTTTGATTGAGGAAGGAATCGGTATTTGCATTCAGACCAATACCCATCCCATTTTCGGATACGGAGAGGCAAAGAGCATATAGTTGTTCATGCACCGTTAGAATTTGCAAATGGTCGAATGCCTGTCGTACGTCTTGGATAAGCTCGTTTTCGATTGCGTCCCAATCCATCGATCATCCTTCCCCAACGCCCGTTCGATCAGGAACAGGGGTCGATCACGCCTGTCGCCAATGCGTCATTATCCCAGCAGAAAGGCAAGTGCTGCACGTCGAAAATGGCACGATCAATTGTATGTTCGGGGAGAGACAAGTCGATCGCCACGCCTGCCTCTGCGCCTGCGCGGAAGAAGTTTCGGGCTACTTCGGCGTAGATCATCGGGTCGTGCCGGGTTAATGCACCATTATTGTGCTATCATATTTCATATATGATGAATTTTCCACTTGTTAGATTCATCATCTAGTATTTCTCGCTTGTAAAGCTTCCAGCACTCATTTTTATTGGTAAATGTGTACCGAAATGTGTCTCTGAATCCCGCATGCGTTTGAATCCTTATTGTTGCCTTGCTCCCTGATAATTCGATATCTTCGATTGTGTTGCTTTCCGGGTCGTAATCGCAGGGTTTGTGGGTGGATGGTTTATTCAACCGCTCATTCCTCCGCTTGGCGTCTTCCCAAACATAGGTATCGAAGATCGGACTCAGTTCGCCGATCGCCTGATCCATAACAGATGCAGCATTTTCCTTCATCAGAGGATAAAATTTGTCATTCCACTCCTTCATTTCTGAAGAAAACTTGCGGTAGAGCAGGGATATTTCTTGTTCTGTCATAATTTTTCCTAATTAGGAAATATTCCTGAAAATAATGGTGATCCCTGAGTATCGTAAATATTATATTCTACAGCTGTTGGTCTAGTTCCTCCATTGCCATATTGATAATTTTGTTCGAAGTTAACCGGCTGATTGGTTTTTCTGACGTAATTGGCAATTCTTGACTCAAAGTCTCTGAACTGGCCCCGATTGTAATGGGGATCTTGCGGCCAGACATAATCCTTGCCGCCGCTGCCGCCTAAATTGCTACCGCGCGAATGTCCGGCATCATCCGTTGCGTTTCCGAGCGAGCGTGCCCAAGCGCGCGAGGAGGCATTGGTGTTAGTGCCCGTCCCGATATCTGACGGATGGATTGTTCCCTTGACGCTGGTGATCTCGTTGTTCGGCCCGCGCGTGATGACGTCGCGGGTGCTTGCGGTGCAGCGCGCCAAGCCATCGGGATCGAACCACCGCAACGGATCATGGACATAGGCATGGGTGCGCAGCCCGCCGTCCACGCCGATCGGATCGGGGGAGAGATATTGGCCGGTGTCGGGGTCGTAATAGCGGTTGAGGTTATAGTGCAGCCCGCTTTCCGCATCCTCCCATTGCCCCGGAAAGCGCAGCGCGCAGGGCGTCGCTTCGTCCGCATCGCCCCCCTCTCGCCGGTCGCGCAGCAGGGCGCGGGCGGTGCGGGTGCGGCCCCACAGTTCCGGCTCGGCGCGCCAGCGGCACGCGCCATCCTCGCCGAACAGCGCGTGCGGCGCGCCCAGCTGGTCGGCGACGATCGGGAGCCATTCGCCCTCGGCGGCAAGCGGTTGCGCATCGGCTCCGGCAGGGACCAGTTCCTTGGCAAGCGGGCGCAGGCCACCGGGTTCGAAATGCCAGCGTTCGATCGACAGCCGGTCCTGCCCATCCTCGCCGCCGGCATGGTGCCATGCCTCGGCCAGCGAAATGCCCTGCCACACATAGTCGACCCGCCGCGCGCCCGGAGCGTCGCCGCCGCCGACCAGCGCCTTGCCCACGCGCCGGCCGAACGCGTCGTAGCTGTAGCGCCAGCGCGCGCCATCAGGGGTCTCCAGCCCAACCAACCGGTCGAACCCGTCCCAGCGATAGCGCCAGCAGCGCGGGCGAAAGCCATGTTCGGACAGGATGCGTTCGACCATCCGCCCGCGCGCGTCGTAGCGGAAGCGGTTGGCGCCCGCCTCGACCACGCAGTCGTGCCAGTAGCGGTGCTCGCCGGCCAATCCTTCGGCAAGGTTCATCAGTGCGTCGTAGCGATATGCCTCGCGCATCCCGCCGCGCTCGACGCCGACCGCCTGGTCGCGCAGGTCGTAGTGGAAGCGGGTCTCGCCCGTGCCCGCCACCGATCCGCTATCGGCGATCCCGGTCAGCCGCCCGGTGCGATCCCAGTCATAGCGGCGCAGCAGCGCGTCCGGCGCCGCGCGCGTGCCCGAAAAGACCGCGACGCCCCCGGCGCGCTGTTCGGCGAGGCGACCGGCCGGGTCATAGGATTGCGCCAGCTGAAACGCGGTACGCGTGCCCAGCGCCGCCGTCTCGCGCAGCGTTTCCAGCCCGCTGGGGTCATGGGCGAAGCGCAGCGTGTGGCCGTTGCTGTCGTACCGGCGCAGCAGCCCGGCATCGTCGAACTGCAGCGCGGTTTCGCCGCTGGGGCTGGTCCGGCCGATACAGCGCCCGGCATCGTCATAGCGATAGGTGACGGCGATGCCGTTCTGCTCTTCGGCGATCAGCCGGCCCTTGCCGTCATAGCGGAGCGTGACATCGGCGATCCGGCGGGGCGTGCCGTCCAGCTGCCATGTCGTGGCGCCGGTCAGCCGGTCGGCATCGTCATAGCGATAGGTGATCGCGTCGCTGCCGGCGATCACGCGGACGATGCGGTCGCGGTCGTCCCATTCGAAATGCTGCTCGGTCGCATCCGGCATCCGCCTGGTCAGCACCCGGCCGATCGCGTCGCGGCTATACTGCGTCTCGCGCCCGGCCCAGTCGATCTGCGCGGCTAGCCGGCCGGCGGCATCGTAGCGGAAGCGCCACGCCTGTCCGGTCGTATCGGTGATCGTCGTCAGGCGGCCGGTGCCGTCATAGCCGAAACGGGTGGTGGCTCCCATCGGATCGATCGTCTGGCGCAGCGTATCGAACGCGCCATGGACGAAGCGCGTCGTCTGTCCATCGCCCCGGATGCGCGCGGCGAGCAGCCCTTCGCCGTCATAGGCGAAGCGGATTTCGCCGCCATCGGGCATGCGCGTGCGGCTGACCGCGCCGCGCGGATTGTCGGGCGAACGGTCATAGGACCAGCTGCTGGTGCGCCCGGCCGGATCGCTATGGTCGAGCAGCCGCCCGAACCGGTCCCAGCGATAGCGGGTGACCCGCGCCGCGCCGGTGGCGGACGGCGGGTCGTGGCGGGCGACCGGGCGACCGGCCGCGTCGTTTTCGTATCGGGTGGTGCCCGCGCCGGCGACGCTTTCCTCGACCAGCGCGCCGCGTTCGTCGTAGCGGGCGGTGCCCCTGCTGCCGTCGGTGCCGGTCCATGCCGTGATGTTGCCGGCGGCGTCACGGGTATAGTGCGCGCTACCGTCCGGCCCGGCGAACGCCACCAGCGCCCCCCACCGATCATAGCGCCATGCCGCGCTGCGCCCGGCCCAGTCGGTCTGGGCGATCAGCCGGCCGTCACCGTCATAGGCGAAGCGGGTTTCGCGGCCGGCGGGATCGATGCGGCGCTGCAGCCGCTCCAGCGCGTCCCATTCGCTGATCGTGCGCGCGCCGAGCGGATCGACCTCCTCGACCACCAGGTTGTTCGCGTCGTAGCGGAAGCTGGTGACCGCGCCGGTCGCATCGACATAGCGCGAGAGGCGCTGTTCCGGGAAATAGAGGAACCGGTCGTCGAACATGCCATCGCCGGTACGCGTGCCGGTCACCCGCCCGGCCGCGTCGTACAGGATCTCGACCCTGGTCGGGCCGCTGTCCTGCCACCCGTTCAGCCAGCCTTCGCGCGAATAGCGATAATGAAATTCGCCGGTGAACGCGCCGAGCACGTCGAGCAGATGGCCGCCCGCGTCATAGCGATAGCGGACGACGGGTTCGCGCTCGCCCTCCATCCACAGCGCGGTGATCCAGCCCTGCGGCGTGGTGTCGATGCGAAAGCTGGTGCCGTCGGGCGCGCGCACCTGGCGCAGCCGCCCCTCGGCATCGCGGGCGAAGGCGATGCGGTTGCCGCTGCGATCCTCGATCCCGGCCAGCAACAGCATCGCGGGATCGCGGGTCGGCGCGAACAGCAGGAATTGCTGGCTGCGGCTGTCATAGAGGCGCAAGGCATCGCGCGGGCCGGTCAGGTGGTAATAGGGCGCCTTCAGGTGGCGGGCGTCGACATGGGCGTCGTCGCCGATCGCGAACAGCAGCCGCTGTCCCCCGGCATCCTCCAGCAGCGCGGTCCCCGCCGCCATGTCGAGCAACAGCCGCTGCGACCAGTTGCAGATCCAGCGCGGGCCGAGCGCGCCCTCGACCCGCATCCTGCCGGGATAGGTGCGATCGAGGCGCAGCGGCAACAGCCCCGGATATTCGAAATCGGTGCGCGCATCGGCATAGTCGCCGGTGACGACATCGACCGGCTCACCGAACAGCCGGCGCAGCGGGCCATCGAGCAGCCCGCCCTTGCGCGTCGCCGACCGCATGCCCGCGACCTCGGCGACCGACAGCAACAGCTGTTCGGCGACCGACAGCGCGGCATCGGGCGTGCCATAGCTGCCGGTGGTGTTGTCGGCGAAGATCGTCGTGCACCCCTCCTGCACCACGGCGTCGCACGACAGCTTGTGGCCGATCCGCGCCATGGGCAGACTGTTGATGTAGATCGTCTCGCTGCCCTCGATGATCGCGGAGGGCGGGGTGCCGGGATGCTTGGTACAGGCGGCGGTGTCGGTGACGCGCGCGGCCTTCTTCCCCTCAAGGAACACGTTGGGGGAGCCGGTGTTGATCGGGCCGGACAGGGTGGCGGTCTTGGCACCGGCGCCGGCGATGGCGGAGGTGACGAAGCCGCCCGCCGCGCCCGCGCCGAACGCGACCGCCGCGCCCACCAGCGGTGCCGCCATGCCCGCCGTGCCGATGATCGCCGCCGCGCTGACCGCCACCACCGCGCCGACGACGATGCCGGCCGCGATCCCGGCGAGCAGGCCGTTGAAGGTGTTGTCGTGCGCGATCTGGTGTTCGATATGCGCGGGCTGTGGTCCGGGCGATGCGATACGTTTCGCGCCGAACTGCTGCGCGACCCAGAACGCCCCTTCGTCCGCATGGACCGCTTCGGCCAGCCACGCCCCGGCCATCGCACCCGCGATCGGTGCGGCGACGCGCCCGGCGAAGCATTTCAGCGCCGTCACGCCGCCCGATGCACCGGCCGAATAGGCACCGGCTGCAAGGATACCGGCCGAGGCGACATGGCCGGTGGTGGCGATCGCCGACACGGTGCCGGCGTTGCTCGACGCCGCCGTCCGGTCGCGCAGGTCGCTGAGCTTCGCGTCGGCGGTGGGCGTCGGGGCGGGGGTCGCGGGTCCCGTCACGCCATCGCGCCCGTTATGCGGCGGTAAAGCTGAACGAGGTGATCGCGGCGACCAGCGCGTCGCGCGTTTCGACCTCCAGTCCCCCCGGAATCGACCCGGTGAAGTTCAGGATCGCATTGTCGCTGTGCAATACCATGGCCATCACCTGATGGATCGGTTTCCCGTCAGTCTTCCAGGCAAGTTCGATGAAATGTGCCTCATGCCCGTCGATGCGACCGGGGGCGTCGGCGATCGCTTCGAACCCGGCAAGCTGCGACGCGAAATTCTGTCGCTGCTGGATCACATAGTCCTGGAACGTCATCCCCATCGGCAACCGGTCGCGGGCGATGACCAGGCTGGTGCCCATGACCTTCGCGTCGCGGGGCAGCAGCACGTTAATGCTCTGATCCTGCCACGGCATCGGCGCGGCGAGCGATCCTTCGGCAATCCGATACGCCATGCGTGGTCTCTCTCCGCTGTCGATCGTTACGCGTCTAGGTAGCGGCTCGGATCGGCTGCGCCTACCCTTGTTGCGAACAACCGCCTGATTTGGACTGGATGAACGCGCATGGAGGTTGCGGATGAGCGGTAGGGACCGACCGGTCGTGGGGCAGATTTTCTACGTTCCCCTGTACGAAGGGGGGTATGCGTTTGGCTATGCCAGCCTGATCGACAAGACCACCATTACCCTGTGCAGCTTCTTCGATCTTGTATCGGAACCCCCCGAACCGCCCGCCAATCTGGCCGATCTGTCGCTGGTGCTCGAAGACCTGCCGGTCGGGGGGGCGGAGTTCATGAAGCGCAAGCGTTACCCCGAACTTCGCTGGATCGCCATCGACCAGCATATGCCGGGGGAGGTGAAGGCTAGGCATACCCGCTTCATCATGCGCTCGCGCCCGGCCTTTCAACTGGTCGACCTCGCCGACAAGAGTAGCAAGCGGGTTGCTACCGACGAGGAGATCGCACGCTATCTCGACCTGTCGGTGCCCTTCCCCCCGTTTACCACCAAGCAGGTCGAAAAGGCGGTGCGCCATCTGGATATCGATCCGAAGCTGATCGGTATCGACCGCGCCGCAGGGACGGTGCACTGACGCGCTATTCCGGCTGACCCGCGATCAGTCTCCCCCGCAACTGCCGGTAATAGCGGGCCGACGCGGCATTGCCGGCGCGGCGATGCGCCTCGGCGGCGGCGGTGGCGCCGGCGAAGCTGTTCTGGAAGGCGCGTTCGGACGTCGCCGCGGCCTGATCCATCATCGGGGTTGCCGGCTCCGGTGCCGCGGCGATCAGCCTGAAGCCGCCTTCATCGAGCAGAGCGATCCCCGAGACGCCCTGGCCTGTTCGCGCCCGCCCGGCGAGCACGCCCGTCTCGCCATCTGCGAAGCGTACCCGGCCCGCGCCCAGTCCGTCGGCCAGCCCGGCGCGGCAGCCTCCGGCCCAGCCCCCCATCACCGGCCCGCCCTCCACCGCGATGCGGCAGCGGACGCCGGTCGCCGGGGCGGGGGCCGCCGCGATCAGGGGCAGGAGGAGAAGGGCCAGGATACGCACGCTGCCTGCCATATCGTCACCTCGATCGTTAGACATGTCGACACATCGACATCCCTCGCCCGCACGATGCTATAGCGCGAGGCGCACCGTCGCCAGCACCGATCGCGGGCTGCCGGGCATGTTGAGCAGCGGCGAACTGCCATGCCCCGCCACGATATAACGGCGGTCGAAGAGGTTGTAGCCGTTGACCTGCACCCGCACCGCCGGCGCGACATCGACCCAGCCAAGCGCGTCGGCGGTGACATAGCCGGGCAACTTCGTCGTGTTCGCCGGGTCGGCCCAGCGATCGCCGACGACATTGCCGCCGCCGCCAAGGCCGAACCGGCCGAAATCGCGCACCAGCGACACATTGGCCTGATGTTTCGGCGTCAACGTCGCGCCGCGCCCGACCAGCGCGGGCGTGGCCGAGGCGACGACCGTTGCATCGAGATACGCATAGCCCGCGACCGCCCGCCATCCGGCCAGGTCGAGCTGCCCCGACAGTTCGATGCCGCGCGTGCGCTGTGTTCCGATCGGCAACACGGCTTGCGTCGTGGGATCGGTGCCCTTGATGCCGGTGCGCTTCAGGATGAAGCCCGCCGCCTGCAGCCCCAGGCGCCCGCCGAAGAGCGTGTATTTCGCGCCGATCTCGCGGTTGACGGTTTCTTCGGGCGCGATGTCGGCGTTGGTCGCCGCCAGGCCGAACTGTTCGGCCGAAGGCTGGAAGCTGCGGCTCCACGACGCATAATAGGATTGCGCGTCGTCGGGCTGGAAGACGATGCCGGCGCGCGGGCTCCAGTTGCGGTCGGTGCGCGCGAAATCGGCCTGGCCCACAAGCCGCTGGTCGGTGCGCTGGCGATAGATGTCATGGCGCAGCCCGACCAGCGCCTTCACCCCATGCCCGATATCGATCAGGTCCTGGACATAGAGGCCGGTGGTGTCGAGCCGGTTGCGTTGGTTCGCCGACAGCGCGGTGAAGGTCGCATTGTCGACCACCGGGTTGACCGGATCGGTCAGCGACGTGACGGCGACGACGCGCGTGGCGATGGTCCGCGCATCCTTTACCTGCCGCGCGATCTCCACGCCGTACAGGATGCTGTGCTCCATGCCGGCGATGGTCGCGCGCTGGGTCAGCTCGGTCTGGTTCGACCAGCCATCCTCGACCCGGTCGATGCCGCCATGGCTGAGCGTCACGGTGCCGGCGGCGGCGTTGACGGCGCTCGGCTGCGTGTTGCGACGGCGCAGGCGGTAGCCATAATGGCGAAAGCCGTTGCGTAAGCTCAGGCTGTCCGAAAAACGGTGGAGCAGGGTCGCCCCCTGCCCCAGCACGTCGGAACGCACGGCATCGGCGGTGCGGGCATTGGCCGCGCCATAATAGGTCCGGGGGTTCACCGCGACCGGGCGGCCGTTCACCGCCGGGATGCCGAAGTCGTTGACCCGCCGGTCGGTGAGGTAGTCGGCCTGCACCAGCAGCGAGGTCGCCTTGCCCCGCCCGAACACGAACGACGGCGCGATGGCGGTGCGGCGCAGCAGCCCCTGTTCGCGGAAGCTGTCGCTATCCTGATACGCGCCGGTCACGCGCACGCCGACGCCGCTGTCGCTGTCGAGCCGGCCGATATCGAACTCGCCGCGCACATTGCCGAACGACCCGCCGGTGATCGCCGCGCCGGTCACGTCGCCATCGGGTTTCTTGGTCACGCGGTTGATGAGGCCGCCCGACGATCCGCGCCCGTACAGCACCGCCGCCGGACCCTTCACCACCTCGATCCGCTCGACGTTCGACAGGTCGCGGAAATACAGGCCGTCGTCGCGGAATCCGTCGACATACTGGTCGGCGATCGCCGAAAAGCCGCGGATCGTCACCTGGTCGCGCTGTCCGTCCCCCGACGAAAAGCCGACCCCGGCGACGTTCTTCAACGCATCCTGCACCGACAGCGCGCGCTGGTCGCGCAGCACCTCGGCCCCCACCACCGCCACCGATTGCGGCAGGTCGCGCAAAGGCGCCGGCGTCTTGGCGATCGCGCTGTCCTGCGGGACATAGCCGCTGTCATGGGCGGCGCCGGTAACAACGATCTCCTGCGGATCGGGTTCGGGGGCGACGGGCGCGGCAACGGGAGCCGCCGCGGCCAGTGCCGCGACGACGAATGGAAACGACATGATGAACTCCCCAATCATCGAATGATGATGCGAGGCGTTATCATTAGTCTTCTTGACTTGCAACCGGTTCGCAACAGGGCGGCGGCAGGTTGGAGCGCATGGCTTTCGCGCACCGGCCAACCCACCCCCGACCCGTAGCGTCTGTCAGGGAGGGAGGCGGCTGTCCGCCGATCAAGCCAACTGCACGACCTGTAGACACATCGACATGTCGAAGGGTGCCCCTCCCCCGATCATGCCGCGCGATGAAAGCGCGTGTCGTCGGCATCCGCCGCGCCGCGCACCACGCCGTGCAGGCGCGGGGCCGGGGCGGTGCGCCTGGCCGGGGCGGCGGCGCGCGTCGCCTGTTCCATCCGGAAATAGGCGATGCTCGCCTCCAGTTCCTCGGCACTACCGGCCAGTTCCTGCGACGTCGCCGAAATCTGTTCGGCGGCGGCGGCGTTCTGCTGCATCACCTGGTCCAGTTGCTGCAGCGCCTGGTTGACCTGCGATGCGCCGATATCCTGTTCGCGGCACGCGGCGCTGATTTCGGCGACCAGTTCGGTCGTGCGGCGGATATCGGGGACGAGGCGGGTCAGCATGTCGCCGGCCTGCGTGGCAGCGGCCATGGTTTCGCCCGACATGCCGCCGATCTCGCCCGCCGCGCTCTGGCTGCGTTCGGCGAGCTTGCGGACCTCGGAGGCGACGACCGCAAAGCCGCGGCCATGTTCGCCCGCGCGCGCCGCCTCGACCGCCGCGTTCAGCGCCAGCAGGTCGGTCTGGCGCGCGATTTCCTGCACGATGGCGATGCGGTCGACGATGGTGCGGATCGCATCGACCGCGCGCGCGACCGCCGCGCCGCTCGCCTCGGCATCGTGCGACGACTGGCGCGCGATCTTTTCGGTCTGCGCCGCATTGTCGGCATTCTGCCGGATGTTGGCGGCCATCTGTTCCATCGACGCCGACGCTTCCTCGGTCGCCGCCGCCTGTTCGGTGGCGCCCTGGCTCACCTGGTCCGACGAGGCGGAGAGCTGCTGGCTGGCCGAGGCGACGTTCTGCGCCGCGCCATTGGCATCGCCCATCACGCCGCGCAGCCGATCGATCATCGCGTGCAGCGTCGCGCCGAACACGCTGCTGCGCCCGCCATGGTCGCGTTCCATCCGCGCCGACAGGTCGCCGTCGGCAATGGCGGTCAGCACGCGCGAGAAATCGGCGAACGCCGCCTCCACGCCGCGCACGCTGCCCTCCATCCGGCCGATTTCGTCGCGCCGGCCGGTCGCGACCGGATCGGCCAGCTGGCCCAGCATCGCCGTCACCCGTTCCAGCGGGCGGGCGATCGCGCGGGTCATCAGGATGCCGACACCGATCGCGGCGAGCAGGCTGACCAGCATCCCGCCGATGATCGCGTGGCGGATGGTGGCAAAGGCCGCCGCCTGCGCCGCCTGCCGCTGCGCCAGCAACGTCGCTTCGGTGGCGATCACCTCGCCCGAACGGGCGCGGATGCGGTCCATCAGCTGCTTGCCCCGCGCGCGGGCGACCGCGCCGCGCGCCGCCGCCTGTCCTGCGGTCGTGTCCATCTGCGCGATGCCGGGCGCGGCGACATCGCCGTGCCAGCTGGCGGCGAGCGCGGCGATATCGGCCAGGCGCGCCTGCTGCGCCGGATTGTCGATGGTCAGCGCGCGCGCTTCGCCCAGGGCGCGGGTAAAGTCGGCCTTCCCCTCGACATAGGGGGCAAGGAAGTTCCGATCGGCGGTCAACAGATAGCCGCGAAAACCGGTTTCCTGGTTGACCATTGCTTCGACCATCCTGTTCGATGCGGCGATGACCTTGTGCGTATGTTCGTTGATCGTGGTGGCATCGCGGACCTGATCCTGTTTCGTAAAGATAACGAAATTGGCGGTCAGCGACAGCAGCAGGATGATGCCGAGGCAGAAGGTCAGTTTGCGGGGCATGGAAAGATGGTCGAAGAAGGACATGATGCTGCATCCCGTGGATGGTTGTCGCACGTCACGACGGGGTGGGCGAAGGAAAGATCTCTTGTTTCCAACGGGATGAAGCAGGCGCGCGCAGTCCCGGCCCCTCGACCGGATATGCCGCCCCGGCATCGCCCCGCCGGTCGCGACGCAATTGGTATACGGTCATCTGTTAATTTTTTCCCAGAATCCGGGCGTGATCGCCGATAGTCTATCGCGCTCATACCAAAGAACTGTCGGGCGAGGGATCGCGGAACCAAAAGACTATCGATGCATTTTCAGCCGGTTTTTCCGGAGATATCGCGCCGGGGTGACGGCCGCCGATCGGGTGCTGGCGTTGCGGATCGTCGACAGCTTGACCTGTCGGCATGTCGACACGTAGAAGCGCCGACATGCCGACCATCGCCATCATCAGTCAGAAGGGCGGCGCGGGCAAGACCACGCTCGCGCTGCACCTTGCCGCCGCCGCACAGGCTTCGGGCCGGGTCGCGCTGGTCGTCGATACCGATCCGCAGGCGACCGCCAGCCAATGGGCGGCATGGCGGAACGAAGCCCCGCCGGAGGTGATCGACAGCCCCCCGCCCCGCCTGGCCGCCAAGATCGCGGCGGCAAAGGAACAGGGGGCGGAGGTGATCGTGATCGACACCCCGCCGCACGCCGACAGCGCGGCGCGCGCGGCGGTGGAGGCGGCGGACCTGGTGCTGATCCCGTGCCGGCCCAGCGCCTTCGACCTGTCGGCGATCCAGACGACCGCGAAGCTGGTGCAGCTGCTGCGCCGTCCGGCCTTCGTCGTGTTCACCGCCGGCCCGCCCAATGCGCCGCGCATCTATCAGGAAGCGGGCGAGCTGGTCGACGGCTTCGGCACGCCGCCCTGCCCCGTGCTGCTGCCCGATCGCGCCGCGTACCGCCATGCCAGCGCGGAGGGGCGGACGGTGATGGAAAGCGAACCCGCCGGCAAGGCCGCCGAGGAGGTGCGCGAACTCTACAAGTGGACATGTCGACAGCTCGACATGCCTGCCCCCCGTTTCAGAAAGGTCGCGTCATGAGCCGCAAGCCGTCCTTCGCCAATCTGCGCGACCGCACCCCCGCCCCGGCGGCGACGCCCGCGCCGGCACCCGCCGCACCTGTCGCTGTCGACGCAAAAGGCCCGGCAAGCCGGCAGGGCCGCAAGCAGATCGCCGGCTTCTTCACCCCCGACATGTCGCTGGCGATGCACATGCTCGCGCGGCGGCAGGATCGCAGCCTGCAGGCGCTGATGGCGGAGGCGTTCAACGATGTCCTTCGAAAATATGGGGAAAGTCCGATCGGCGATTGACATGTCGACCTGTCGTGGTGTCGTCGTGTCGACACATTGCGCGGCGGTGCGGTATATTTTGTCGGTGAACGCCATATTTAAATGAACAAAACTTAATGTCCGGCATGGACAATCCGGTCGCCGGATTGCAAGAAACCGGCATGGACGTCTCCCGCGAACTTCTCGCCTATGCCATTATCGGCGTCGTGCTGCTGATCGGCGGGCCGGCGCTCGGCGTCACGCTGCACCGCCGCAAACGTCGCAAGCTGCGCCAGCGCGGGATCAAGCGCTACGGTCACTGACGGGCGCCTTTCCTACATCGCGATACCCTGACAGGCTCGCCCGACGCTCTGTCCCATCGTCGATGCCCACCACGCTCCCCATGCGCCTTGCTGCAAATAGCGTGCGAGTGTGAACTTAGTGACCTTTGGCGGTTTTCCGCCGGTTTTCGGGTGAGCGTCGACGACGCAGATTGCCACCCCGGACCCGATCGCAGTCTTGGCGACCGCTGCCCCCATGCCGTGCCCCCGCGCAGGCGGGGGCCCAGGGCCAAGCAGAACAGCGGCCGGCGTTCGCAACCCTGGACCCCCGCCTGCGCGGGGGTACGGCGAGCATGGTAAGTCTGCCCACAGGCCCCGATCCGCCGTCGCCCTACCCGACCGCCGCGAAGTAATGATTGCCGCCACTGTCCTCATAGCTGCCAACCAACCGCAACCCGGCCTCCGCCAGCAGCACGCGATACCCCGCCGCGCCCAGCGATTGTGACTCCCGCCCGGTCAGCGTGTCGGTCCAGCGACAGGCAACCGCCGGCGCGCTGAACAGAAACCGCCCGCCGGGCCGCAACGCCTGCGCTACCCGGCCGATCACCAATGCCTGCGTCGCGGGCGGCAGCAGGAACAGCAGCCCGATCGCCACCGCGCCATCGAAGCGCCGTCCGAAATAGCCGCTCGCCTCCGCCGTCTCGCACGCCGCGGGTGCATCGGGCAGCGCGCGGCGGAACGCGGCGAGCAGGGTGGGGGAGGGGTCGATGCCCGACACCGCCAGCCCCGCTTCGGCCAGCGCCAGCGCGACCGGGCGCCCGCTGCCGCACCCGATATCGACGACGCTGCCCCCCGCCGGCAGGTCGGCTGCCCAGCGGCGCACGACGTCCGCACCCACCTCGCTGCGGATCGCGGCGAACCGGCCGGCAACCGCCTCCCAGCCATGGGTGGGGTCGCTCATCGACGCTCCGACAGGTAGAGGTGTCGACATGTCGGATGGTTGCTTTTCCAAGATTGCAGGATCGCCCGACCGGCCGTCGCCATTCCGTGCCCCCGCGCAGGCGGGGGTCCAGGGCCAAACAAGACAACGACTTGTGCACGTGCCCCTCGGTCCCCGCCTGCGCAGGAATAGGGAGGGGGGACCGCTCGACCTGTCGACATGTCGATCATGTCGGCACCGTCAGCCGGAACCGCGTCTCGCCGGTGCCGAGCAGCACCAGCTCGCCGCCATGCGCGCGGGCGATGCGGCGGGCGAGCGTCAGGCCGATGCCCGATCCGCCGGCCTTGTCGGTGTGGAAGGGGCGAAAGATGCGCGCGCGGTCGGCGGCGGCGATGCCGGGACCGCTGTCGGCGACCTCGATCGTCAACCGCGCGCCGCCCGCGATCGACAGCGTGACCCTGGGTGGGGTGGGGGGTAGGGCGGGGGCGGTCAGCGCGGCCTCGGCACCGTTCTGCAGCAGCGCCCACACCGCCTGCACAACCTGCCCCCGGTCGAGCGTCGCGGTGCCGTCCGCGCATACCGTCAGTGCGACCCCCTCGCCGAAGCGCCCCCGGAACAGCCGCGCCAGATCGTCGGCCAGCTCGCCCAGCGCGACCGGCGCGACGACCGGATCGGGCAGCCGCGCCAGCGTGCGATAGGCGCGGGTAAAGCCCTCCAGCCCCTCGGCCCGGCGGGCCAGCGTGGCGAGGATATCGCCCAGCATCGCATCGCCCTGTGCCGCCGCCGTCACCGCGCTGTCAGCCAGCGACACGATCGGCGACAGGCCGTTCAGCAGTTCGTGCCCCAGGATATCGATCATCTCGTCCTGCGCGCGCTCCTGCGCGGCATGTTCCTCGGCATCGACATCGATCAGCGCGACGAGGCGCTGCGCCTCCCCCAGCGTCACCGCATCGATCCGCCAGCGCCGCCCGGCATGGCGCAGGTGGCGCCGGGCGGGATCGGTGAGCGCGCCCGGCGGGGCGGGGATGCGGTCGTCGGCGACGAACAGCATGCGCGCCGCGCGGTTGATCGCGCGGACCCCTTCGCCCTCGATCCGCAGCAGCGGGACCGGCACCTGGTCGAGCAGCGCGGCGATCGGCCCGTCGCTCCGCGCCGCTGGTGCCGGGGCAGGCGCGCCACCCCGCCGCGCCGCGACCCAGCAGCCGAGCGCCAGCACCCACGCGACCACGCCGCCCGCACCGAGCAGCGTGCCCCACATCCCCGCCTGCGCAGCGGCCAGCGCGGCGGCTCCGCCGGCGGTAAGGAGGACGCCGGAGCCGAGCGCGGCGAGGGTACGGCGGCGTTCTGGGGTCAGCATGAGGGGCGGCTCGATGCGGGTAATAGCGCGGGCAGGGCCGATTGCCCCAAGCCCCCTCGTACCCCGGCGAAGGCCGGGGCCCAGTTGGGGGGCGTTAGCGAGATACTGACAAGCCTTCCCAACCGGACCCCGGCCTTCGCCGGGGTACGGGAGAGGGATGGTCGGGTCGGGCCGCCCCACCTCAGGTGCCGGTCCCCCCTACAACCCATGGCGCGCCATCCGGCGGTACAGCGCGCCCCGGCTCAGCCCCAGCGCGGCCGCCGCGTGGCTGACATTGTGGCGATGTTCGCGCAGCGCCGCCTCGATCACCGCGCGCTCATTCTCGTCGAGGTCGAAGCGGGCGGCGGGGCTTTCCGGCATCGCCACGACGGGATCGGGGGCGAGCAGGATGGCGTCGATCGCGCCGCCCTCGCCCAGCAGGATCGCGCGCTCGACCGCCGCGCCCAGCCCGCGCACCTCGTCCGCCCAAGGCCCCGACAGGATGCGTGCCTCCGCCGCCGCAGTGAAGCTCGGCACAGGCCGGCCGTAGCGCGCCGCCGCGATCCGGCCGAAATGGCGCGCGAGCAGCAGCGCGTCGCCCTCGCGTGCGGCCAGCGGCGGCACCGCGATCTCGACGGTCGCGATGCGGCGGGCGAGCGCAGGCAGGATGCCGCCCGCGCTGTCGGCGATGGCGATGCAGCGCGTCGCGGGCGGAATCCGCGCGAGCAGCCGGGCCTGCGCCACCTCCCCCAACCGGTCGGGATGGCGCAGCAGCAATGTCGGCGCAGGGGTGTCGAGCAGCCCCCACGCCGCATCGTCGCGCAGGTCGATGACCGGCATCGCCGTCGCCGCATGGGGCGATGCGGCGTGGAGCGCGGCGGCGGTCAGGCCGCGTCCCGATCCGGTGGGGCCGGTGACGACCACCCCGGCCTCGGTCGGGCCGATCCGCCGGACCAGCGCGCGCAACCGCTCGATCGCCACACTGTCCCCCAGCAGCCGGGCCGGTTCGGCCGCGACCGGGGCGGTCACGGCCACCGCGCGCGGCGCGGCGGCGGCGGCGATGCGGGCGAGCAGGTCGGCGTTGCGCCACGGCTTCATGATGAAGTCGCGTGCGCCCGCCCGCATCGCCTCCACCGCGATCCGCACCCCGCTATGCGCGGTGATGACCACCACGGCAGCCCCCGGATCGTCCGACAGGATGCGCGCCAGCAGCGCCAGCCCCTCCGCGCCGTCGGTACGGTTCGCCGCGTAATTCATGTCGAGCAGGATCACATCGTAGCGCTGGGTGGCAAGGCGGGACAGCGCCTCCTCCGGTCCGCCCGCGCAGTCGATCCGGTGGCGGCCGAGCCGCAGCGCCAGCGCGATCGATTCGGCGACGCTGGCATTGTCGTCGATCAGCAGCACCGAAAGGCCGCTTGACGCCGCGTGCGACTGTCCATTTCCGGACAGGCTGTCCACGACCGGACGGTCACCCGGCGGACAATCGGTGGAATATGGCGATAGTTCAGACACTTAGGATTTTCCGCCCCGATCGGTGACACTGGTCCCATGATGACCGAAGCGACACAGGGCGCAAGCACCACCGATACCCCCCCCGGCGCGGCGATGGACCGCCGGGTGGAGCGGCCGCGTCGTGCATGGTGGCAACGGCGCGTGACGTGGATTGCGGTCGCGGCGGTGCTGGCGGCGGTGGCGCTGTGGCGCTGGCTGCCCGCCGCCGGATCGACCGACATCGCCGCCAGCGCGATCGAGACGGGCGAGGTGACGCGCGGGCCGTTCGACGATTACCTGCCGGTGCGTGCCACCGTCACGCCGCGCCTGACCACGCTGGTCGGGGTGTTGGCGGGCGGGCAGGTCGAACAATTGCTGGTGCAGGACGGGGCGATGGTCGCCGCCGGCCAACCGCTCGCCACGCTCGCCAATCCCGAACTGCGCCTCGATGTGCTGACGCGCGAGGCGGCGATCGCCAGCCAGCTGGGCAGCATCGCCGGCGAAGGGCTGGGGATCGAGCGCAGCCGGCTCGACCGATCGGCACAGGTGTCGCAGGCCGAATATGATCTCATCAAGGCGCGGCGCGACCTGACGATCCGCCAGCAGCTGTTCGACAAGGGGATCGTGACCGAGGCCGGGGTCGCGGGCTATCGCGCCGAGGCGGAATATCAGGCGCGGCGCCTGGCCCAGCTGCGCGCCGGGGCGGGGACCGAAGCGCGGATCACCGCGACGCAGGGGCAGCGCCTGGCGGATACGCAGGCGCGGCTGTCGGGCAACCTCGCGGCGGTGCGCGGTGGCCTCTCGGCGCTGACCATCCGTGCCCCGGCGGCCGGGCGGCTGACCAACTTCACGCTGCAGCCCGGCCAGACGCTGAAACCCGGCGACCCGGCGGGGCAGGTCGACAGCGAGGGTTCGTGGAAGCTCACCGCCGATGTCGACGAATATTATCTCGGCCGGGTGGCGGTCGGGCAGAAGGCACGCGCGGAGGGCGCGACCCTGACCGTCAGCAAGGTGCTGCCCGCCGTGAAGGAAGGGCGTTTTCGGGTCGAGCTGACCTTCGACACCACGCCCGCCAACCTCAACCGGGGCCAGACCCTCGACATCCGCATTACGCTCGGCGCCGCGTCGAAGGCGGTGGTGGCCCCGGTCGGCGGGTGGTTGGCGGTGGACAATGGCGCGTTCGCCTTCGTCGTCGATGCCGACGGCACCCACGCCACGCGCCGCCCGGTGAAGCTCGGCCGGCGCAATCCGGAAGCGGTCGAAATCCTGTCGGGGCTGAACCCCGGCGACCGCATCGTCACCACCAATTTGTCGTCCGTGAAGGGCGACGCGATCAACATCCGATAGGGGAACCCCATGATCCGGCTAGAGAATATCCAGCGCCGCTATGTTTCCGACGACGTGGAGACGACCGCGCTGGCCGACATCAACCTGGCGGTCGAGGCGGGCGAGTTCGTCGCGATCATGGGGCCGTCGGGCTGCGGCAAATCGACCCTGCTCAACACGCTCGGCACCGTCGACCGGCCGACCGGGGGCAAGTACCTGTTCGGCGACCGCGACCTCGCGGCGATGGGCGAGAGCGAGCTGGCGAAGTTCCGGGGATCGACGCTGGGCTTCGTGTTTCAGAGCTTCAACCTGATCGACGAGCTGACCATCGAGGAGAATGTGGCGCTCGGCCTCGCCTATCGCGGCGATGCCGGGGATCGCAAAGGGCGCGTGGCCGCCGCGATGGACAAGGTGGGCATTGCGCATCGCGCCCGCCATTTCCCGCACCAATTGTCGGGCGGGCAGCAGCAGCGCGCGGCGATCGCCCGCGCGATCGTCGGCGATCCGAAGCTGATCCTGGCCGACGAGCCGACCGGCAACCTCGACACCGCCAATGGCGAGCAGGTGATGAACATCCTGATGGGGCTGAACGGCGAAGGCGCGACGATCGTGATGGTCACCCACTCGCCCGCCCATGCCGACATGGCCAGGCGACGGATCGACATGCTCGACGGGCGGATCGTCGCGAGCGCCATGCGGGCGATGTGATGAAGCCCTGGACCCACCCGATACCGTACCCCGGCGAAGGCCGGGGTCCAGTTACGGCGCGGTCGTTGCCTTGCACAGGCGTCCCCCAACTGGGCCCCGGCCTTCGCCGGGGTACGGCCTGAGATTTCAAAGGTCCTGCCCCGAACCGCGCGGCGGACTTCCCCCATTCCCTCCCAACCGGAGACCTCCCCATGAAACTCCTCCCCCTCGCGCTGCTCGCCACGCTCCTGCCGACCCCGGCCATGGCGCAGGACGTCCGCAGCTTCGCCGCCGCCGGGTTCGACCGCATCGCCGTGCAGGGCTGCGATCATGTCGCCATCACCTTCGGCGCCGGCTTTTCCGTCCGGGCACAGGGGCAGGCGGGATCGCTGGCGGCGATCGGCGTCGCCGTGCGCGGCCGGGTACTGACGCTGCTGCGTGCGAAAGGCAGCTGCGACAGCCGCGCGGGCAAGCCTGCGGCGACGATCACCGTCACCCTGCCACGGTTGCAGGCGATCGAGGCGAGCGGCACCGGATCGGTGCGCATCGCCGCGCTGGACAGCCCGACCTTCGCTGCGACGATGCGCGGCACCGGCGGCTTGACCATCGATGGCCTGCGGTCGGATCGCGCGGTCGTCACCCTGTCGGGGACGGGCACGGCAAAGCTGAACGGCGTGCAGGCCGCCCGGCTGTCGCTGGACCTGAGCGGGACCGGCACGATCACCGCCGCCGGCCGCGCCGACGCGCTGGCGATCGTCGCCAGCGGGACGGGACATGTCGACACGTCGACAATCATGACGCGGGCGCTGTCGATCCGCGCCAGCGGGACCGGATCGGTGCGCGCCGCCGTCGACGGCCCGGCGGGGATCGATGCCAGCGGCATCGCGCGGGTGACCGTCACCGGGCGTCCGGCCTGTTCGGTCGCGAAGAGCGGCATGGCCCGCGTCACCTGCGGCTGACACGGGAAAGAGGGGGAAGGCCATGAACCGCTTCGCGCTGCTGTCGCTCTATCGCTCGCTTGTACGCCACAAGCTCTACGCCGCACTCAACATCGGGGGGCTGGCGGTCGGGATCGCGGTGTTCCTGATCCTCGGCCTCTATGTCCGGTTCGAAACGAGCTATGAGAAATGGCTGCCCGACCATGACAAGGTCTATGTCGTGCAGACGGTGTGGACCATTCCCGACAGCCCGGTGAGCGGCCCCATCCCGTGGACGATGGGCGGGCTGATCGACCAGCTGCGTGAGGATTTTCCAGGCGTCGTCGGCGCCCGCATCAATGGTGGCGATCGGGCGGGAACGATCCTGACCGATGGGCGCGGCACGCGGGTCGACGCGGCGCAGGTCGATGCCAATTTCTTTCAGGTAATGCCGCTGCCGCTGGTCGCGGGCGATGCGGCGACGGCGCTGGCGCAGCCGGGCAATGCCGCGATCGATGAAAAGACCGCGCGCGCATTCTTCGGCAACCGCGATCCGATCGGCCAGACGCTGGTCCTGTCGATGGACAAGGTGCGGACTTATCGCGTCAGCGCGGTATTCCGCGACCTGCCCAAGAATACCGAGTTCAAGCTGTCGGTGCTGGTGCCGCTGACCCGTGAGATGACCAGCGACTATTGGTATCATTGGGGCAGTTCGGCGCTGCGCACGGTCATGCGGTTCGAGACGCCCGAAGCCGCCCGCACGTTCGAAGGCAAGCTGACCGCGTTCGTCGACCGGCGGGGCAAGGATCTGGCCAATCCGGGCGGCAAGGCGTCGGAGATGCAGCATCTGAAACTGCTGCCGCTTACCGACCTGCACCTGGCCCCCCAGGGGCAGGATAGCGGCACGGCGAAGATGACGGTCGCCACGCTGGGGCTGGTCGGGGTGCTGACGCTGCTGATCGCGGTCATCAACTATATCAACCTCGCCACCGCCCGGTCGGGCCTGCGCGCCCGTGAAGTGGCGATGCGCAAGGTGCTGGGCGCCGATCGGGGCGTGCTGGTGCGGCAGTTCCTTGGCGAAGCGGTGCTGACCGTCGCCATCGCCGCGCTGGGCGGGCTGATCCTCGCCGAACTGGGGCTCCCGCTGGTCAATGCGGCGGGTGGGCTGTCGCTGACCATTCCCTACGGCGTCGTCGTGCCGGCGCTGGTGGTGCTGTCGCTGGTCGTCGGGGTGCTGGCGGGGGTGTATCCGGCGATCCTGTTGTCGCGCTTTCCCGCCGCCGCGGTGCTGGCGTCGTCGCGCTCACCCGGTGGCGGGCGGGCGGGGACGCGCATCCGCGAGCTGCTGGTGATCGGGCAGTTCGGCCTCGCCATCGCCTTCATGATCGGGACGGCGGTGCTGGTCGCGCAGACCCGCCACATCCGTTCGACCGACCTGGGGTTCCAGCGGGAATCGCTGCTGGTGCTGACCTCGATGGTCGATCCGGCGGTGCCGCAGGATCGCAAGGCGTCGATCCTGACCGCGATCCGCGCGCTGCCACAGGTAAAGGACGCGACCATCGACACTCCCGCGATCGGAGGCAGCGGGGAGAGCACCAACCCCCACATGCCGCTGCCAGGTGTCTCCGGGCAGGGACCGTCGCTGACATGGGTGCTGGTATAGCCGCGCTTACTTGAAACCATTGTCGCGGGGCTACTGCCCTGGCGCTCGGTCGAATATCCACATTGTTCCG
>NZ_QQWV01000015.1:0-82152 GCF_003951715.1 Sphingomonas sp. ABOLH
CGGTCTGATCCGTCCAGACCCAGCAGTCTGCGCGACCGCAGGTGCCGCTTGCGGCAGAAAATCCTTGTCTAGCGCTCGGATACAGGCGATCTTCACCTCAAACGACACGCCACTTGGGGAATGCAGGCTCATTCATACCGAGGTTCCTTTTCAATATTCTGGTCAAGGGCTGGGTTCTCAGCTCGCACGGGGCGTGTTTGACACGGTGCGTGCGCGCGGCGGCAAGATCGTTCTGCGCTGCTCTTTCATGGGCCGTTTTTTTGCCCGCCATCCCGAGTATTCCGATATCGTGTCAGGCTAGTTCTGCCGGACGGCGGGGTGATCGGGGGCGGGGTGATCGGGCGACAGCCCGTCGCAGGATGAATAGCGAAGCGGGCCGATGCGGTTCCGCAAACACCAGTGAAAAAAGGGGCCAGCTATGGGCAAGGGATCGGATATGTTCGTCGCCGCGCTTGAGAACGAAGGCGTGGATCGTGTCTTTGGCGTGCCGGGCGAAGAGAACCTCGATCTGCTGGAATCGCTCAGGACCTCCAGCATCGAACTGGTTCTGACACGTCACGAGCAGGCGGCGGCTTTCATGGCGGCGACATATGGCAGGCTTACGGGCAAGCCCGGCGTCTGCCTCGCCACGCTTGGACCCGGCGCCCTGAACCTGTCAACCGGAGCCGCATATGCGCATCTGGGCGCAATGCCGATGATCCTCATCACGGGCCAGAAGCCGCTGATGAATGGCAAGCAGGCGCGCTTCCAGATCGTGGATATCGTCGCATCGATGAAGCCGCTTACAAAGATGACGCGCCAGATCGTCAGTGCCGCCAGCATACCTGCCATGGTGCGCGACGCTTTCCGGGTCGCGACCGAGGAAAGGCCCGGTCCGGTGCATCTGGAACTGCCCGAGGATGTCGCGGCGGAAGAGGTCGAAGACATCCCGGTCATCTTTCCGCATGCGCTGCAGCCGCCCGTTGCCAGCGCCGCATCATTGGACATTGCCGCCAAGGCCATTCTGGCGGCCCGGCGCCCTCTGGTCATGGTCGGGGCGGCAGGAAACCGGCCCGCGCTGGTCGAGGCGCTGTCAGACTTCATTGCGCGCACGCGACTGCCGTTCTTCAACACACAGATGGGGAAGGGGGCCGTCGCCGGCGGCTCGGACCGCTACATGGGAACGGCGGCGCTGTCCGAGGGCGATTATGTCCACGAAGCCGTCGAGCGCGCTGATCTGATCATCGCCATCGGTCACGACACGATTGAAAAACCGCCCTTCCTGATGAAGAGCGCGGGCGGAAGCCAGGTCATCCATATCGGCTATCAGTCGGCCACGGTGGAGCAGGTCTATCACCCGGATATCGAGGTGATTGGCGATATCGGTGCCACGGTTGCCGGACTGGCCGAACGGCTGGCCGGGCGGCTGACGGGCGATCAAGGCATGCTGGACCTTCGGCAGAATATACTTGCTCGCATCAACGACCGCTCTGATGAAAGCCGCTTTCCCATCACCCCGCAGCGTATCGTCCATGATGTCCGTGCGGTGATGCCAGAAGACGGGATCGTCTGTCTGGACAACGGCATGTACAAGATCTGGTTCGCGCGCAACTATCGCACCCATGTCGCCAACACGCTGCTTTTGGACAATGCGCTCGCAACGATGGGCGCCGGCCTTCCGTCCGCGATGATGGCAGCCATGCTTTACCCTGCGCGGCGGGTGATGGCGGTCTGCGGCGATGGCGGCTTCATGATGAACTCGCAGGAAATGGAAACGGCTGTTCGCCTCGGTCTGAATCTCGTCGTCGTCATCCTGAACGACAGCGCCTACGGGATGATCCGCTGGAAGCAGGCGGTGGAGGGGTTCCCGGATTTCGGCATGAGCTTCGGCAATCCCGATTTCGTGCGCTATGCCGAGGCTTACGGTGCCAAAGGTTCGCGGGTGACGGCGGTCGAAGACCTCGTCCCGGTGCTCGAGGCGGCCTTTACCGGCGGTGGCGTGCATCTCGTGGAGGTGCCGATAGATTATTCCGAGAACACCCGCGTGCTGGTGGAAGAGCTGCGCAACCGCGCACCGAACGTGGAATGCACTTGATGCTGATGAAAGGATGTCGGCCATGCTGACTGTTGTGCAGGCTTTCGACCGTGCGCCAATCACGGAGGTCGGGACGGACGATGCCGCTGCGCTTGAGCGCAAGCTGCAGGCGGCCGAGCGTGTGTTCAAGGACCGCGATGGCTGGCTGAAGCCGCATCAGCGGATCGCGATCCTGCGCAGACTTGCCGCGCTGATGGAAGGCAAGCGGGATCATCTGGCCATGCAGATCGCGCGCGAGGGCGGAAAGCCGTTGCCCGATGCTATCGTCGAAACGAACCGCGCCATTGACGGCGTCAACAATGCCGCTGACGAGTTGCGCAATTTCGCCGGGCGCGAGATCCCGATGGGCCTGTCGGCGGCTGCCGAGAACCGTTGGGCGTTCACCACGAAAGAGCCGATCGGCATCGTCGCGGCCATATCGGCCTTTAACCATCCGCTTAATCTGATCGTGCATCAGGTCGCTCCGGCCATCGCCGTCGGCTGCCCGGTCATCATCAAGCCGGCCAGTACCACACCGCTCTCCTGCCTTGATTTCGTAGCACTGGTCCACGAGGCCGGTCTGCCCGAGCCATGGTGCCAGAGTTTCGTCGTGACGGACAACGAACTGGCCGAAAGGCTGGCCACGGATCGGCGGGTTGCCTTCCTGAGCTTTATCGGCTCGGCAAGGGTCGGCTGGTCGCTTCGCGCCAAACTGCATCCCGGCACCCGCTGCGCGCTAGAGCATGGCGGGGCGGCGCCGGTCATCGTTGATCGCAGCGCCGATCTCGACATGGTCGCCGGTCCGGTCGTGAAGGGAGGATTTTACCATGCTGGGCAGGTCTGCGTGTCGACACAGCGGATCTTTGTCCATGACGAGATTGCTGACGAGTTCACGCAGAATCTTGTCGCACGGGTCGAACAGCTGCGGATCGGCGATCCTGCCCATAAGGATGCAGAGGTCGGGCCGCTGATTCTGCCGCGCGAGGTCGCCCGCGTCCAACAGTGGATCGCAGAAGCGCTTGCAGGTGGTGCGGTCCTTGCGACCGGCGGAGAGCGTCTGTCCGAGACGACCCTGCAGCCGACGGTGCTGATCAACCCTGCGGCGGATGCCAAGATTTCAACGCAGGAGGTTTTCGGGCCGGTGGTCGCGGTCTACCGCTATCACGACCTCGACGATGCCATCGCGCGGGCGAACGCTCTGCCCACCGCCTTTCAGTCCAGCATTTTTGCGCAAGATATCGGCGTGGCCATGCGAGTGGCCGACCGGCTGGACGCCTCGGCTGTGATGATCAACGAACTCACCGCGTTCAGGACCGACTGGATGCCTTTCGCCGGCCGACGGGAGTCCGGCTATGGTACGGGCGGCATCGGCTATACAATGCGCGACATGACCGAGGAGAAGATGATCCTGATCGCCAGACGCTGACAATCGTCCCTGCACGACCGGCATCGATGTGCCACCAGTGCGCAAAGATGGCTGTCGACAACAAACGCCACTCGTTCCAGTGATCCTGATCGGCGGGCCCAGGCACGGTCCGTCGACAGCCCGGGCCGATCTGGAGTTGCGTCCCGTTCAACAGGACCTGATTGCAGCGTCCAGTGCGCCCACCAGTCGCTGAAGATCCGCCTTCGTGAATTTGGCCCCTCGAATGATCATTCGCGCGTAGAGAGGACCGAAGAGAAAGTCGAGTGCGAGATCCTTGTCGATGTCCGGGCGAAGCTCTTTAGTATCTGTCTTCCAGCTTCGCCCGACCATGGATCATCGCTGACTCCGAGCCGTGGCGGCGGTGTGAACATCAGCCGGTACAGCGTGGGGTTTTCCAACTGATAGCGGCGGCCGAACGATTCCCGCTCGATCGTGTAGCGCGTCTCACGGACATAGCGGCGACCCGGACCGTTCAGCAGGTTGCTGAAATTGCCGAACAGTTCGACGTTGCGATTGACCGCATAGCGCAGCGACGCGTCGAGTTCGTCGTCCTTCGCCCAATAGAAGTCGCCGCCATCGGCCGTGCTGCCCAGATCGTCGAGCCAGCGCGAACGGTTCTGATACTGGACCCGCGCCGAGAAGCCGTATTTCTCGTAATAGGCGCCGATATTGTACACAGCGTCCGACGCGCCGGGCAGCTGTACCCGGCCGCCGTCCGGCGTTTCGGCACGGCTGCGGTTGAGCGTCGCGTTCAGCTGCACGCCGAACCCGCCCATCCAGTCGGGCAGGCCGAGATCGGCGACGAACGGGTCGAGCTGCTGCTGGATCGCGCCTTCGATGCCGATGATCGACCCGGTCCCGCCATTGGCGATCGCCGAATAGAGATATTGCGACCGGTCGACCCCGTTCGCGTTCAGCACGTCGCTGTTGAAGGTGCGGGTCGTGTCGAACAGCACGTCGCGCAGCCGCTTGTAATAGGCACCGAACGACAGGAAGCCGGCGGGTGCCACATAATATTCGACATAGGCGTCGACGCCCATCGCCTTTTCGGGCTTCGCGTCGGGATTGCCGCCCGAGATCGTCAGGTTCGCATCGTTGAACGACAGGTTGGGGGCCAGCTGATCGTAATCCGGCCGCGCCGCGCCGGTGTTGAACGACAGCCGCGCCTTCATCCGGTCGTTGACGTCGTAGTTCAGGTGCAGGCTGGGATAGACCAACGTGATGTCGCGATCGATGGTCAGCGGCGTGGCGGCGTTGCCGTTGACGAACGCCGACGAGCGGTTGCGGATATGTTCGACCCGCGCCCCGCCGATGACATTGCCCCAGCCGGTCGTGACCGTCGCCATCGCATAGGCCGAATAGATGCGCTCGTTGACGTCATAGAGGTTGGCGAACTGATCGCGATAGGTTCCGATCGTCTTCGCGCGGTCGACCAGATCGAGGATCTGGCCCTTGCCGAAATATTGGAAGGTATAGCCGAGCGGGATTTCGCCCTGGAACCCGCCGGGGATCGCGATCTGGCCGTAATTGGTCGGGATGCCGGCGGCGGTGAACTGCGCCGCGCTGTTGAGTTCGAGCAGCCGTTCGTCGACCGACTTGGTCCGGTCGTCGAAGCGGACACCGACCGCGAAGGTCGTCCGTTCGCCCAGCAGCCCGTCGACGTCATGGCTGAGGTCGAGCCGCGCGGTATAGGCGTCGGTGGTGTCGGCGGCGATCAGCGAGCGCAGGCGGGCAAGCGAGCGCGGGAAATCCTCGCTTACGCTCCGAATACCGGTCGACCAGTTGGGCGGCGTGCGGTCTCAGCAGGATCGTGAAGCGGACGAGTTCCTCCATCACGTCGACAATGCGGTCATAGTAGCTGGACGGCTTCATGCGGCCAGCGTCGTCGAACTCCTCAAACGCCTTGGCGACACTCGACTGGTTCGGGATCGTCACCATCCGCATCCAGCGGCCGAGAACGCGAAGGGTGTTCACGCTGTTGAACGACTGCGACCCAGCCGACACCTGCATCACGGCCAGGGTCCGGCCCTGCGTCGGGCGCATCCCGCCGATCGACAGCGGCAGGTGGTCGACCTGCAGCTTCATGATGCCGGTGATCTGGCCGTGCCGCTCCGGGCTGCACCACACCTGTCCCTCCGACCACATCGACAGTTCGCGCAGTTCGTGGACAGCGGGATGGTCGTCGCCAACCACCTGATCCGGCAGCGGCAGGGTCGACGGGTCGAAGATGCGGGTCTCCGCTCCGAAAAAGCGCAGCAGGCGTGCCGCCTCTTCGACGCACAGTCGGGAGTAGGATCGTTCGCGTAGGGATCCGTAGAGCAGCAGAATGCGCGGCGGTGGGTCGCCTGCACCCAGCCCCAGCGCGGGACGCTCCAGCGCGTAGCGGTGATCGAGTGCGGGCAGATGGTCCGGGTCGGTGAGGGTGCGAAGGGGCATCAAATGGGGTTTCCAGCGGTGTTCAGAGGGTTTCCGCAGGTCATTCGGCGCTGATCCGGATCGCCAGTGCGGCAAGCGTGACCAGCAGCACGGGGACGGTCAGTGTCGCGCCGACGCGGAAATAATAGCCCCAACCGATCCGAATGCCCTTCTGGCCGAGGACGTGCAGCCATAGGAGGGTAGCCAGCGACCCGATCGGTGTAATCTTGGGGCCGAGGTCACAGCCAATCACGTTGGCGTAGATCATCGCTTCGCGGACAGCACCCGTGGCGTGGGTCGCGTCGATCGACAGGGCGCCGACCAGGACCGTCGGCATGTTGTTCATAACCGACGACAGCAGCGCGGCGATGATGCCGGTGCCGAACGCCGCACCCCAGACGCCGCCCTGGGCTGTGCGGTCGAGGAGACCGGCGAGATGGTCGGTCAGGCCGGCGTTCCGCAGGCCGTAGACGACCAGGTACATGCCGAGCGAGAAGATCACGACCTGCCACGGTGCGCCACGCAGGACCTTGCGGGTCGCGATGACATGGCCACGCCCGGCGATGGCGAGCAGCAGGACCGCGCCGGCGGCGGCGACGGCGCTGACCGGAACGCCGATGGGTTCGAGCAGGAAGAAGCCGGTCAGGAGCGCGGCAAGGACGACCCAGCCCACCTTGAACGTAGCGTGGTCCCGGATCGCGTCGGCCGGCGTGCGGAGCGCAGCGACGTCATAGCCGATCGGCACGTCGCGGCGGAAGAACAGCAGCAGCACGACCAGCGTCGCCGCGATCGACGCGAGGTCCACCGGCACCATCACCGAGGCATAGTCGGCGAAGCCGATGCGGAAGAAGTCGGCCGACACGATGTTGACCAGGTTGGACACGATCAGCGGCAGGCTGGCCGTGTCGGCTACGAAGCCCGCCGCCATGACGAACGCCAGCGTCGCTCTATCACGATAGCCAAGTGCTCGCAGCATCGCGATGACGATCGGCGTCAGGATCAGCGCGGCACCGTCGTTGGCGAACAGCGCCGACACGGCTGCACCGAGAAGGACGATCAGGACGAACAAGCGTCGGCCGTGCCCGCCGCCCCATCGGGCGACGTGCAGCGCCGCCCATTCGAAGAAACCGGCCTCGTCCAGCAGCAGGCTGACGATGATGATCGCGACGAACGTCGCAGTCGCGTTCCAGACGATGCCCCACACCACCGGCACATCCGAGAGCGAGATCACTCCGGCTAGCAGCGCCACGGCCGCACCGCCCAGCGCGCTCCACCCGATGCCGAGGCCTCGGGGCTGCCAGATGACCAGCGCAATCGTGACGACGAAGATGGCGAGGGCGAGGAGCATCAGGCGACGCGCTGTCCTGAGGCGTCCACCACCTGTTCGCCATCCTCCTTGGCGAACGCACCCCGCTGCGGCTCGGGCAGCAGGTCGAGGACGGCCTCCGACGGACGGCAGAGCTTCACGCCGAGCGGCGAGACGACCAGCGGCCGGTTGATCAGGACCGGGTGCGCCATCATGGCGTCAACCAGGGCGTCGTCGGTCAGCGAGGCGTCGCCAAGGCCGAGCTCGGCGTAGGGCGTGCCCTTCTCGCGCAGCAGATCGCGGGGCGTGATGCCGGCACGATCGATCAGCTCGACTAGCAGGGCGCGGGAAGGCGGGGTCTTCAGATACTCCACGACGTGCGGCTCGATGCCGGCGTTGCGGATCATCGCCAGCGTGTTGCGCGACGTGCCGCAGGCGGGGTTGTGGTAAATCACGACGTCGACGGCCATGGCGCGTCCTTTCAGCAGCAGGGGGAGAGTTCGGCGATAAGGGGCGCGCAGAGCTCGGGTGAGCCGGCGCAGCAGTCCTTGACCAGGAACAGCGTCAGCGCCCGCAGGCTATCAAGGTCGGCGCGGTAGATGATGGACCGGCTGTGGCGCTCGGATCGGACGATACCGGCGCGCGCAAGGATGCCGAGATGCGCCGACATGGTGTTCTGCGGCACGTCGAGCTGACGGGCGATTTCGCCGGCCGCCATGCCGTCCTGCTCATGCCGGACCAAGAGACGAAACACTTCCAGCCGGGTGCCCTGCGCAAGCGCACCAAGGGCGGCGATAGCCGAATCATTATCCATGAATCCAGCATAACAGATATAAACAGCATATTCACGAGATTGTAGGAGCACGTCGTGCGGTTTCGCCGTCCTCCAAACCCTGTGCGTGCGCTGTCCCCGAGCTGGTGACGACTGCGAATTGAACCCCGGGCGGGACATCTGTCATATTGGAAACGATGAATGGACGTCCGAAGTGGGGTCGATTAGGACAGAACTTAGTGATCAGAATGTGTTCTAAAATTGGGTCACATTTTGATCAAACCATCGTCCGCAGGCTGGCCATCAACCGGTGAGGATTTGCCGAACCGCAAGGTGATGGTTGACGCTACGTCTTTCCAGCGACGGTCAGACCGATTCCCGTACAGGGACATGCAATCCGCTTTCGATCGATGCGGGCGTCAGAGCGGCGAAAGCCCGGTCGCCTTGCGGTAAACCTCGCGCGCCGTTGGCCCCAAGGACCGGGAGATGATGATCCGACGATGGGGGATCGGCCCTTGCGGCGAGTGCGTCAGATAGAAATGGGCGGCGTAGGGAGCGTCGATACCCTTTGCCATGTATTTGGCGAACTTGCTCGTCGTCTTCGCGGGCTGCACCATCAGGCAGCGATTGGGCATGGCGGGCGCGAGCTTCTTCAGCGCGCGACGGATGCGCCGCTCGAGATCGTCCCGGTCGAGCGGAGACCAGCGCAGCAGCCAATGCACATGGATCGGTCCATGCGCTGGCTGCTCCCAAACCGCGATCGCGTCGAAGGAACCGTGCGCCTTGCCCTGCTTCACGCGGTAGTTCCACGCGCGCCGCGTGTTCTCCCAGATCTTGCGGAACAGCATGTAGGGCTGCATGCTACTCGCCAGCGCCGAGCTGAACTCGATGGTGATCGCGGTGTCCATCGGCGACAAGGCCTTGCGCGCGAACCGCTCGGCATGCAGCAGCGCTCGGGCGCTTTCCGGCCTGAGGCACATACCCTTCGGCAATCGGGCCACGCCCGGAGTCATGGAGGATCGCCACATAACCGGGCGCTAGCAGGCAACCGTTAACATCATCGCAATCCGGTTTTCGTCGGTAGTAGACCCCCCGGTGACTTAATATAATCAATGGGTGGCCCAGCCGGCTTCTGGTCTGCCGTCGCGGTGTCATATGGGGAACAGCCGGAACATCCCCCACCTTGCACGAGCTGCGATGGCCAGCAGCACGGCCGTAGCGGCGAGGGCCAAGGTGCGGAGGCATAATGCGCTCCTCGACGTCCTCGCTGATGCTGGCGAAATAGAAGGCGTGACGCAGACCGGCAACTGGACAACGCCCGGGGGCATGGAGGATCACCACACGACCCCGGGTGTTGCCGGTAAGCGCTAACACCACTGCAATCCAATTTTCGTCGGTAGTAGACCCCCCGGTGACTTAATATAATCAATAGGCGGACCAGCCAGCTTCCGGCCCGCCGTCAAACCGGGAAGAGCCGGAACATCCCCCAGATCGCGCCAGCGCTGAAGACCAAGAGCACGACCGTAGCCAAAAGGTCGAGACGTGCGGCACTGATGCGCTCCTCGTCGTCCTCGCCGATACTGGTGAAATAGAAGGCGTGACGCAGATACGCGAACAGTGGGGACGCCGAACGATCCACCGCAACCACATCGTCGTCCGAAAGCAGCGACCCGCGCTGCTTCGCGGTGCGCATCACCTTGCGACCGGCATCGTCGACTTCGCGGACAATCGTCGCCAGGTTCCTCGTCGCGCCACGCAGATTTTTGATGAACTCCTTCTCGTCTTCCTTGCGCTGACCGATAGCATCGTCGATGCGATCGGCGGAGTGTAGCAGGACGACGTAGAACCTCGCGAGCGCATCTCCTTTGGTGATGCCGAGCACCTGCTCGGCGCGGATCAGCGCCTTCGTCGTCTGGGACGAAGGCGCATGGCCGTAGATCGCGATGTACAAGTTCACGATCGCTGACGTGCCGCCGGACATCAGTAGATATCCGCCAGCTTCGCGGTGATCTTGTCCTGCCACATTTCGAATGCGGCGACGTTTCCGAACGTCATGCCCCGAGCCTGGGACAGCACATCCAAGCCGATTTCGTCCTTGCGGAACCGATCGTAGAGGTGCGGCTCGAGCTCGGGCATGTCCAGGACGATGCCCCCTTCCGCCCGGATGCTGTCGAGCAGATCCTGGTCGACGTGACTGTAGTCCTCCAGCTCGCCATGCCACTCCGGCAGGTTCAGGATGAGCTGACCCGGGATGTCGGTCTCTCGCAGCACATCCAGCGTCGTGCGGGAGGCGGCGTCGAGGCCCATCGTCCAGGTGACGGCGACCTGCATGAGATCGGGGTATTTGTTCTTCACATATCGAACGAGATCGTGGACGCGATCGAGATCGTCGAGATGCCCCCCGGGCACGTTGACGAAGATCCGCGCGCCGGGTTCCGCCTGCTGGACGGCGCTGAGGATCTGGTCCGCGGCGTCGTCGCTTTTCAGGTCAACCTCATGCACCATGTGCCGCTTCGCATAGGCGTTCGAGACGTCGCTCTGGGTCACGCTGCACTCGATAAAGACCACGGGCTCGCCACGCATCATCACGGCATGCGCAGCCGACACGAGGCTTCCCGTCGATCCGACGCCGCCCTTCTCCTTCTCGAACAGGTGCAGGTAACGATAATAATTATTCATATTCATCTTACATCTCCGGTATGATTTCGCAGTTTTACGGCCTGTCGATCGGGCGGCGCGCGGGCGGATGCCGAGATTCGGAGGTTCATCGCTCCAAGTTCTCCAGTTTGCGCCGACGCGCGATTTCCGCAGCGGACGGCCGGCGACCTATCCCGTCGATAGCCGGACGGCGCTCGGCGGCCGTGGCAACCACGCGATCTGCCTTGGCGATTCCAATCGGCGTGCTGACGTCCTGGACCACGGCATCAGATGCCGGCAAATCTGTCGACGCCGGCTGAACCGGCGGCGGGAAGTGCGGGCGCACGCTGGCGGCGATGCGCTCCAGAATGGCGTGCCCGCCTTCCATGTCCGCGAACGCCAGGATCTTGGTTGCCACGCCGTTGCGGTTCGCGCCGGTTGCTTCCATCATTCGGAGCGGTTCCAAGGCCGTATGCCACCCACCGCCGGCGTCGATGGCAGCGATCACACATCGCGCCACGTCCTCGCCGAGATCGGTCGCCTTGATCGCCCGGCGACGCGGCGTCGGTCCGCCACTTCCTTTGGTACCGCGTGGATCTACGAATGCGTGCTCGCCGACCGCCAAGGTGATGGCACGGACGCGAATGATCGCAAGCGCGACGCGGAAGAGTGCTCCTGCGGTGGGCGACGACCCGACCCCATGAATGGCTGTGTTGAGTTCGGTGTCTGCGTTGTCGACTTCGTCGATGAGCTGGTCACGCCCGTGGCGCGGATGCGCGAGGATCGACTTGAACCGCGGAGTCGCACGACGTTCGACCTCATTCGACATGCCACTGGCGAACTTGTACAGCGCGGGGCCGACGAGCTGATGGAGCGCCGCTTCGCTCCGCAGGTCGATCGCGGTCTCGCGGACCGATGTATATCCGCGCGCCGACGATGCGGCGGCGTTGACGACCAGGTCGGTTCCGACGCCAATCAATGCATCGAGCGCCGTCTGAAGATGTTGCAACGTAAAGTCCTCCGCCGGTTCGGAAGAAGTCCGAACTCAGGCGGAGATCCATTTACATCCCCAAATCTGTCATGTCTCGCAAGAACGATACTTGCGTAAGCGGAAATGTCCCGAGCAAAACATACAGGTAAGCGCTACAAACAATATGCTTTCGTTCCGCAGGGGAAGCGCCTGATCGAATTACAGTAGGTAATCCATCATTTGAGCGATCAAGACTTTTAGGCGCAATACCGCAAACGTGGGGCAGAGCATCACGTTTGCTGCGCCGCCTCTTCAGGCGGGTGTCCTCGCTGTCGCTCGTCTGGGTCGGCGCTGACGCGCCTTTGATCGAACGCGCGGCGTCCTCGGGCGCCCCGCTGCGTCTTCGACCGCATCGGAGCTTTGCGCGTTCGCTTGGAGCGAACCGGAAGCGAACCTACAACAACCGACGTTGTCGGAGATCAATTGTGAAGGACCTAACCACCACCCTCAGATACCTGGCCCGCCGCTTCAATGGCCGATGGAGTGCCATCGACGACGCGCTCGCCCGCATCCGCGCGAACGACGGAGACCAGCGGGGCACTGCCGGAGAGCCTGCGCGGCGGATGCTCGTGAACGCCTTCCGCGTTCAGACTTACGTCGACGACACGCGGGACCGCCTCCAGACGGACCGCGCCAACGCGATACGCAAACTCGAAAAGCCACTCGCGGAGGCGCTTGGCCATATCGTTACGATCGAACTGGCTGAGGAAATGATCGCAGAGGTCGATGCCGCCGAACGTCGCCGCTGGAAACAGCAAGATGCCGCGGAACGTCAGGAAGCCGATAGCGCGGAATATGGTCCGCTGATCGCTGCATTGAACAAGTGTGGCGTGGTGCGAGGCAACTACACCGTCCTCACCGCCGTCGAGGTCGAGGCGATCGCGCGCTATATCCGTCGCAAGGTCGACCAGCGTCTTGATGCGCTACCGCCCATCCGCACCGCTGCGGATATGCGCGGTCACGGAGGCAAGCGTCATCCGTTCTGGAATCCCTTTCGGATGCCGGTTCGCGACAAAGCCTCATAATCCAGTCGGTTCAGGTCGTGCCGTGGACGTTGTCGAGGCGGGAACACGACGGCGCCCTCGCCGGGATCTTCCGAGAAAATGCTTATCCCAATGCGGACAGCAATTGATGTGCGCCATTCCTGTGTCGGCGTGCGGCGTGTGCAGAGCCTGTCTGAAGCGGGCGTCGTGATCGGTCAGGAGTTGAGGAAAAGCTGCATGTCGCGGCCGCCGCTCCGATCGATCCGCACCGCCACCGGGCGGTGCGTCCTTCGACATGAGGAATAGCATATGGGCATCTGGCAACAGCGTCCCCGCGACGATCACCCCACGGAGCAGGTGGTTGCGTTTGACATCGAAACCATCGTCCAAGACGAACCGACGGACGGCAGCTTTCCCCCGATCCCCCGGCACCAGCCGGTAGCGGCGGCGTTTCTGGCCGCAACGCGGGGCACCGATGGCGCGCACAGCTTCCGGTTGAATGTGCTGGTCTGTCACCACAACGAGGAGGCGCAGTTTTACCGCAAGGTCGATGCGTGCCTCCCGGCCGGAGTCGTCGGCATCGGTTGGAATTCGAAGGGTTTCGATCTGCCGGTTCTTCGGCTGCAGGCGATGTCCCACCACATGTTCGGCCTCCCGGGTCTGGCTCGGCAGGCTCAGGCCAGCCGCTACGATACGACCCATTGCGATCTGGCCGATCAGATGTCTGGGTATGGTTCGTCGCGTACGCTGTCACTGGCGGCGGTCTGCGAGACGCTGCAAATCCCCGTGAAGACGTCGATCCACGGATCCGACGTCGGCGCTTTGTGGCGCGCGGGGGATGTCGAAGCGGTTCTGGGCTACGTCGCCGAGGACACCATCGCCACCTGGATCGTATGGCTTCATTGGGCCGCGTGGAAGAACGCTGACCCGGCCGAACTGGCGCTGCCGCTGGCGGACTTCGCCGTCTGGCTCCAGACGACGCCTGAACTCAAACCCTTCCGCGGATTCGCCGAGTGCCCACCCGCCCGCTGGGCGCTGGCCCATGCACCGGGCTTTCGCGCCGCAAGGGCATCGGCCGATGCTGAACTTCGGCTTGCGCAGGAGCGCGACGAGCAGGCCTTCGCCGCCAGCGCACGCTGATCCGCCGGGCGCCAAGGCCTGTCCACCCATCAACCTGGACATCCGCTGCCGGCAATGCCGGCGGCGCGATGACGTGTGCCCATCGGAGCATGAATGATCACGAATCCCAGCTATGTCGCAGTCACCACCGCAACCGTTCCAATGCCAGCCTCCCTCAATGGCCGTCACGCTGCCGGCCAGCATCTCGTCGGCATCGCGATCTTCATCGCCGAACGTGACGACAAGGGTCGCTGGCGCTTTGCACGTCGCGCTCATGCCATTCCGGCAGGCGAGGCAGAGGGCACATTGCTCGAATGGGCCGTGGCCCGTCTGCCGGGCGAGGCCATGCTGATCGGCTGGAACGTCGACCACTGCCTCGTCCCGGCGCTACTCGACGCGGCCGCGACGGCTCCGCCTGCAGTTGCCCATCGCTTCCTCGAACGGCTCCGTCTGCTGCTCACCGGCGGCGTCGTCGACATGGCGCTACAGCATGGCGGTGCTGGCGCGCCGGCGTTTGCCGAAGTCGCGAAGGACATGGCGATCTATGCGCCCGCCTGGAACATCGACGCGATGACCGGCGACTGGGCGGTCGGCGCGACCGACCGGCTTCGCCGCGACCTCGCGGACGAGGCGCTGGCGATCTGGCGAACCTTCGTCCGTGCCGCCAGCGTGTCCGGGCTCGAAGCCGAGGCGGCTACCGACGCCTGGGTTCTGCGCCGCCGGCGCATGAACGCAGTGGTGCCCACCGGCAGTCCTGCCTGACGAGAAATGGAGAAGGCGAGGTTCGTTGGAGAGCGGAAAAAGAACCCGCGGAAGACAGACCGTCATCATCGAACAGGAGACCATAATGACCTCACCATATCTCGACCATGCACAAGCTTGGTGCATCGCCCTGCGCACCTTGATGAACTATCCGGCCTACGCGCTGCCGTTCCACACGACGGCATGGCGCTCCAGCTCGCCGCGCGACGTTTCTCAAGCGTTGGAATTGACGCAGATCGCGGCCGACAAGGGAAGTGATCCGGTCCACGTCGCCTTCGCGCTGGATATCGACGCACCATCGAGCGTGTCCCTGGCGGTTCGACAAGGTGCAGGCGTGGCATGGATCCCAGACGTCCATCTGTATGCAGCGGACGAGAAAGCACCGCTCGAACTGCTGGCCTATGATCGCCGTTGGTTCATTGGCCCGCGGTCGTTCCTGACCAGCGCCAAGCTGCCGCCCAGACACCGCAAGGCGCGGGGAGAAGAGATCGCCTGGCGTCGCTGGCAGCATGCGGCCGCGATGGAGGTACCGCTGACGCTGGAAAAGGCGCTCTGGGTGCCGCCGGGGGGCACGTTCAAGGACGCAATCCCACACGAACATCTCAAGATCGCCGCCTGACACCCCTCACCATCAGCATCGTGGATCACGATGCTTCCGACGACGCCGCCCCTGATCCGGGCGGCGTCGTCGTTTCTAGGAGACACCCATGTTCATAACCAAAGCCGAACTTGCCGACGCCCGTCGTGCCCTCCTCGCAGCTCCGCCCCGCAATCGCCGGCCTGCCGATGCGATCGACTTCAAGATTCGACCCATCTCCGAAGACTGGCGGCTGGTTCACCGCATGCCGAGCTACAAGACAGCGACGTGCAACGCGGCCTATATCTGGCGGGACTCGGACGTCGAGGACCGCTTTGGTCCTATGCCCGCTGCGTTCGCGGAACGACGGTGTGAGCTTCGCGGTGCAGGCCTGTTGTTGCCGGCCAACGCTCCGCTATGGGCAACCGAGGGCTACCGGATCTGGCAGGATGCCGACGAGGCGGCGTTCGCGACCGGCGATCCAACCGCCGTCAGCGCCTGGCACGTCATGGCGCAGATTCCAGAGAGCGTGTCGCCGACGCATTGGCACTGGATGTTCCGGGGCTTCCTTGAGCGTGAGTTGTCCAGCAAGGGTGCCGCCGTCGCATGGGCCGTTCACGCACTTGAGGGATGCAATGGGGATTGGCTCGTTTCGCCGCATGGCCACGCGATCGTCACGGCACGGCGGTGGAAGACGGGTGCCAGAAAGGGTGAACGGCATCCTGCCTGGATCGCGTCCTCGGAACAGCAACGGCGACTTGGTGTCGCGTGGCGAAGGCGGTGCGCCACGACCCGTCTGATGGCACAGGCGGGCTTTCGATGGTCGACGCTGCCGATCCTGTCCTAGCGGTGAGACCCAGCGATCCGTCAGCCGGCTGGGTTCGGGCATAGCCGCTCGCTGGATGCGGATGCGAGTGAAGGCCGGGCCGGCCAATTGGAAGGCAGCAACTGACTGTGGCATACATAGAACCTTGACCGTGATGGCCTTGGTTCTATGTATCTCATTTGAGATACAGGAGTCGGTGATGGCCTCTACCATGCTTCACGTCCGGCTGGACGAAGACATCAAGACCAAGGGCAATGCAGCGCTCGCCGCGATGGGCCTGTCGGCGGCGGATGCGGTGCGGCTTCTCTATCACCGCATCGTGGCCGACCAGGCGCTCCCGCTCGAACTGAAGGTCCCTAACGCCGCCACCCGGCAAGCGATGCTCGAAGCGGATGCCATCATTGCCTCGCGTGCGGACCGGTTCGAGGATGGTGAGGCGATGATCGGGACGCTGGATGGCTAAGGGCGCTCAGACCAAGCGCGCCTCTCATCCCCGTGCCTGCGACTATACGAAGGCGTTCAGCAAGGATTGGACCCGCCTGTCCGGTTCGGGCCGGTATGACATGAACCGGCTGAAGGCCGTCATGCTCCTGCTCATCGCCAACGACGCGCCGCTGGGGCCGGAATGGAAGGATCACCCGCTCAAGGGCGAATGGTCCTCGCACCGCGAATGCCATGTCGGCGGGGACTTCCTGCTCATCTACAAAACAGACGACGGTGCCGGTAAGGGCGGCACCATCGTCTTCGTCAGGGCTGGAACGCACGCCGACCTGTTCGGCGAGTAACGGCCTTATCGATCGCCACCTGCTCCGGTCCGTGACACTCCGGCATCACTGCGACGCTTGCGCGTGATGCCGGCACCGACCCTTGAACGCTTTTCGAGCGGCAGCAGCCGTATCGGGTGCGGCTCGATGTTGCCGGTAATCGTGGGGACATAGCGTTCGATGAAGTCGCGCCGCTCCGGGAGGACGACATCAAGTCCTTCCGTCGCCATGCGCTTCGAATAGTGCTTGCCATTCGTCCCTTCACGGGCGTGGCCCATGACGTCCGCGCGCATCAACGCATTGACGCCATCGACCTCGTAGAAGCTCGAGCCGAGGGCACGGATCGAATGGATGTCCGGCCCCTTGCCGGCGGGGTTCATGGGCAGTGGTAGCCGCTCGGCGATGTAATCGACCATGTGCTGCCAGGCGCGTTCGTAGAAATGCGCGCCGCCGCGCTTCTCCTCGTTGACGTAGAGTTCGGGAAAAAGCGCGACATGCCCCTCGGCCCGGATCGCATCGACATAGTCCAGAAAGCCGAGCCGGATCAGTTCTGCATGGACCGGCAGCTTGCGGTTGCGCGCACCGCGCTTTTCGCCAGCCATTTCGCCATCGCGGCCACGGGTCAGATTATCGCGAATGTGGAAGTGCGGGACGGGGTGGTCCGTGACGACGTCGGCGACCTCAAGCCCTGCAGTCTCCTCGCGGCAACTATGATGGTAAAACCAGAGCAACGGCAGGAAATAGGCGGCATCGTGCCAGACCTGCCGATCGCGTCCAGCGTCGCGCAGGCGTTTCAGCGCGCCACCGCCGCCGGTGTAGAGCGGAGAGGCGAAGAGATGTTCGAGGTGCGCCGTGGTCCACGGCGGGCGGGTATCGATATTCGGATCGACCTTGATCGCGATGCGCCCGGCACCGAAGTCCATCACCGTCGTGCCCGGCAGGCGCGGCTTCCACGACGTGGTAGCCAGGTGCCTGGCAACGGTCGCCATCGTCGACAGGTCGCGATTGATGGTCTTGGGATTGCGCCGATCGGCGGGAGCAACCGGCGGCAGCTCGGCGAGGACGTCCGCGAACGGGCGCGACATGGCACCCTCGGTCAGCGAGCCATAATAGAAGCGGGCAGGCAGTTTCTGCATGCCCTTCTTGAACGTCGCCGCATCGAGGTGATTGTAGGCGCCGAGCGGTTTGTCCCCGGTGATCCAGGCGAATGTTTCCATGATGCGGCGCTGCTGCCGCAAGTCTCCCTTCCAGATACCGTCTGTTTTCAGGTCGGTCAGTATGTCGTCGATCGCGGCACTGAACGGACGCGGGTCATAGACCTGAAACTGGCTGTCGATCGGCGGCGTGATCGGGACGACCACCGGCTCGGTGATTGCTATCGGCTTCGGCAGTGTGGCTGGGGGACCAAGATCTGCCATCAGCGCGGCGATGGGGTCGGCCGCGTCCATGATGTCGTCGTCGAAGACGCGCTGGACCCGGGTGCAAGCACTTGCCGCGGCGCGGATCAGGTGCGTCCGGGCGACGGCGATGGTGTCCGCGTGAACCGGCGCGCCGATCGCTTCGAGCCGCTTTGCCACCACAGCGTCAGTCAGCAGATCGCGAATCTGCTGCGCATAGTCCTCGATTGCCGGGACGTCGGCACCAAGTCCGCGTGCCACCAGTTCGGCGCGGTCCTGGTCGGTCAGCCCGAGATGACGGTCGGGGCGGCGGATGATCCGGTAGGCTTCGGCTTCCTGCGCGGCGACCTCGGGCACGGACGACGACCAGGACGCATTTTCATACGCACTGTGGACATAGGAGGTGAGCTCGGCTTCGAGCGCATTGCGGAACAGCGCCTCGATCTCGGGTCCGGTGAGGCGTCTTCCTTCTTCCAGCATCGCATCCACGCTCGACTTAACCCGGACGAAGCGCGCCGACAGGATCGCCGCGCGGGTCCGCGCGACCTTCGGATCGGCGGTGCCCAGCGCGAGCGGTACCGGTTTCGAGATAAGATTTCGGTAATGAACGCGACGCTGGAAGACGTAGCGGCCGTTCGTTCGACGGGTATGGGGGATATGGGCCAAGGGCCTTCGCCTTTCGGCGTGTCCTACCATCGTGTAGTCGGTCCATGTTACAGACCACGATAGCAAGCCACGCAAATTGGCGGAAATCCGTCGCTTTCGCGATAAAGTGGTCGGGGAGACAGGATTCCCAACCAATTAACGGCCCGTCTTCCGAAAATGGCGGAAAACCGTGCCTTTCGCCACGCGACCCGTGGCGATGAGGTGCTACTGACACACACGAAAGCACAATTCTAGGCACAATTGTGCACACGGCGGCGATCGGGCGGGCATCGTGCTGGCAATGGCAGCCGCTTGTCGTTCTACGCCTAAATGCGCCTCGCCTGGCGCTAGCGTGGAAAAGCCGCCTGCGGGCGTCTCCTGCGATCGAGACTGTAGAGGGGAAAAGCTCCACTGCAGCTCGGTCGATCCTGACAGGAGCATCGACCATGACCCACCTTACTGACGCCACCTATGCGGGAGCCGCGCTGCCGGCCCGTGCCGATGACCCGGATATCCGTATCCTGCGTCGCGTATCGGCGCTGACCGACTTCCCGCTGACCGAGCGCGCCACCGGGACCGTCCGGCGCGTTGCCGTCACCGACACCGAAACCACCGGCACCGACGTCGTCCATGACGAGATCATCGACATCGCGGTGGTCGTGATTGAGGTGGACGAGCTCGGCGAGATCGTCGGCATCGCCAGCGCCGGGCAGGCGCTGCGCGATCCGGGCGTGCCGATCCCGCCACACATCGCCCGCCTGACCGGCCTCACCGACGAGGACGTTCGGGGCAAGACGATCGATCTGGACCGGCTCGAACGTCTGCTGGCGAGCGTCGAGGTCCGCATCGCTCACTCGGCGGCCTTCGACATCGGCTTCATCGAAAACCTGATGCCTGGTCTGGCTGGCGAGGCATGGGCCTGTTCAATGCGCGACTTCGATTGGGCTGCAGCGGGGTTCGACGGCGCCAAGCTCGGCTATCTCCTGACGCAGATCGGTCGCTTCAACACGGCTCACCGCGCGATGGCCGATGTCGTCACGCTCCTGCATCTCCTCGCGCACCGGTTGCCGCACGGGGGCACCGTCATCGGCGACCTGCTTGCCAGCGCCGAACGGCCGACCGTGCGCTTCGAGGCGGTCGGCGCCCCGTTCGACCGTCGCGGCCAGCTCAAGGCCCGCGGCTATCGCTGGGACGCGCGTAACCGCGTCTGGTGGACCGAGCTCGCTAGGGAAGACTGCGCCGAGGAGGAGCGCTGGTTCCGCCAGGACATCGCACCGCACGGCCCGCTGCCGCGGATGACGCCGATCACTTGGCACCAGCGCCACCGCTGAACCTTTGCCGGCACGCCGCAGCGTGCCGGCCCCTTCCAGAACGAAATGAAGTGAGCACCCCTAGGGAGGGGAAAATGCTCCGGCCAGGACGGCCGTCACATGAGGAAATGACAGCATGCAACAGAACACCATCGGCCTCGGGCACCAGAACTTCATGCTCGCGCTCCGCCGCGAGATGGGCTGGCCGACATTCAAGCCGGCCAACGACTGCATCGCCTTCTGCTCAGGCCGCCGGATGGACCTCGCGGTCGGGTCGGAGATAGCGCGCATCGCCCAGATGATGCGCAAGGATGCCGTCTACACCGGCTGGGACAGCATGAAGGCGACCACGCCACTCGGGTTCACCATTGTCTTTCGCGAGCTGCTGACTGTCGATGTCGTCGACCGCGTGGTGCCGTTCGCGGCCAACGACGATGCGCCCATCGTGTTCGTCAGCACGCGCGGCGACGAGATGTTCGCCGTTGATCGCCGCGGCGCGCTCGTCCGCATCCCCGGCAAGTTCAGGAACATCGGCACCGGTCGCAAGCTCGCGATGAAGCGCATCAAGGCAACCGCCGCGACGCTCGGTGACGAACTGCTCGCCGACAACCAGTTCGTGCCGACCGGCGGCGCGTGGGTCGAGCCGGAGACGCCAGCTGAGACCATCGTCCGCTTCGGCTGACGCGGACGATCGGCCTCCGGCAGCCGGGGCCCGCCGTCGCCATCATGGACATCGTTGTGGGGATGATCCCCCTGGAGGAAAAGCATGAAGATCGAGAATCCGTTCGAACCGCGCCGTCCGCGCAGCTACGTCATCGTCGACTTGGAAAGTGCCGTTCTCGACGAGGTGGGGCACCAGCGCTATCGCGCGATGGAGCGCTGGCTGCCCGGCAACGACGACGGCGACAGCCGGCGCGGCTATACCCGCGCCGAGGATCCGCTGAAGACGCCGCGCTGGGTCTTCCAGACCGTCGTGACCGCATCGGCGATGGTGCTGACCGAGCACGAAGACGGAAACGTCGACGTGTGTCGCTTCGTCACGCTGAGCGCACCGGACCACGATGAGCGAGAGGTCATCGCCGGTGTCTTGCAGGTCTTGGCGGACGCCCCGGCCAACGCCGAGTTCGTATCTTGGGCCGGTTCGTTTCACGACCTGCCGATGATTGCCTGCGCGGCGATGAAGCACGGCCTGTCGCTGCCGGCGAACTGGGGCTGGATCGCGTTCGGCGGCGACGGCCGCGTCCGCCACGTCGATTTCGCCCGCGTCCTGACCGGCGGCTTCAAGATGAAGCCAATTCATCAGGCCGAATATGCCGCGGCGCTCGACATTCCCGCGAAAATGACGGCAGCGCCGTTCATGGTCGCCAAGCTCATCAACGCCGGCCAGTTCGAGCTCGTCCAGGAAGTCTGCGAGGGCGACGTCATCACGCTGGCGCTGTTGCTGGCGCGCTGGCGCAAGCTGCTCGACGGTTGCGCCCACATCGATGTCGTCGAGGACCGCATCCTGCGCAGCATCGAGCAACTGCGCGAAGGGCGCAGCTACATCCCGGCGTTGCAGGCGCGACGCGCGGCGAGCTTCGCGAGGCGGGTCGGCGAGGCGAGCAACGACGCCGAGGTACTCGCGCCGTGGTTGTCGGCGGAAGCGGCCTGACAAAGGTGGAGGCGAGCTTCGGCTCGCCTCCTTCGATTACAGTTCCGGCAGTGATTGGAAGGCGAGCTTTCGTCATTGGGTCGAGCGGCTAAACTTCCACCGCGCTTGCCATTCGGGCCCACATGCTTGATCCTGCGACAAATCCGGACGCAGGGGTGGGTTATGACAGAAAGGATGGCCAAGCTCGACAGGCTATTGGCGCTTGTCCACGCTTTGTCGGAGACCCCTGAAGGGCTGACGCTCGACGAGATGGCGGTTCGGCTTGGCGTTAATCGGCGCACCGCCGAACGGATGCGCGACATCATCGCGCGGCACTTCGACTTGGAAGAGCTTGCCGACGATCGCCGCAAGCGTTTCCTGATCCGTGACAGTCTTCGCCGTGTCTACACTCGGCCGACCGCTGCAGAGGTCGCAGCGCTGCAGGCCGAGGTCGATGGCCGCACGCTGGCCGGGCAGGCCGTGCGGGCGGAGCAGCTCGCCAGCCTGCTCGCCAAGGTGAAGGGTGCGCTTGACGGGCGCGAGAAGCGACGGCTCGATCCTGATCTGGATGCGCTCGCCCGGTTGCAGCGGACGATGGTGACCGCAGGGCCGATCGCGACCGTTGCGCCGGAAACCGTAACCGTCATCCAGAGCGCCATCCTCGCCGGCCGCTGCGTGGAGTTCCACTACGCGACCGAGGAGCGACCCGAGCCGCGCTGGCGGCGGGTGATCCCATATGGCCTCGTTCACGGCCCGCTGACGTACCTGCTCGGCAAGATGCCGGGGCGCGACGATCAGCCGGTTTATTTCCGTCTCGACCGGATGACCCAGGCGATGATCAGCGAGACGCTCGGCTGCGCGCCGCACGACTGGGACATCGACGCCTGGCTGGCCGAGAGCTTCGCGGTGTGGCGTGACGAGAAGCACGACGTGGTATTGCGTGTGCCGTCGTCATCCGCGGCCCGCTCGCGAGGTTGGCGTTTCCATCGCCTTCAGCAGATCGAGGAATTGACCGATGGTGGTCTGTGCATCCGGTTCACCACCGGCGGCATGCGCGAACTCGCCGAGCATCTGTTCACATGGGGCGGCGAGTTGGTGATCGAAGGGCCGGACGCCCTTGTCGAAGTGATGCGCGAACGCATCGACGCGGCAGCGACGATGTTACCGGGAACCAATCCGCGACCGATTTTGTCGCAACAGCCGACGACAGGTGCGGCATGACGATTCGCCTTTCCACCTTCCTGCCCGGCGTGCCGGAGGATCTGGTCCGCGCCGCCTTGGCCAAGGCGGGCGGCAACGAGATCAACAGCGGCAAGCTCGACAGCCCGGAGAGCAGCGCGGCGCTGGCTGTCAACGCGTTCGGCTGGTTTCTGGAACGGCCCGCTGACCTGCCGCCATTCCCGCCGCTCGCCAATCTCGACTGGCCGGCGGTCCGCGTCGATGTCGAGCGGCAGATGCGCTTTCCGTGGCGCGGTGGGCGGCATCCTTGGCTCGACGCGGCGATCGAAACCGCGACGCATCTGATCGGCGTCGAGTCCAAGCGGTTCGAGCCATTCCGTGACGCCAAGTCGATCAACTTGTCCGACGCCTATGACCGCGATGTCTGGGGCGAGCGGATGGCGCCGTTCACGGCTATGCGCGACCGTCTGCGCACCGGCGATGCTCGCTATGTCCACCTCGATGCCGCGCAGCTGGTCAAGCACGCCTTCGGCCTGGTCACGGAAGGGCGCCGGCTGGGGAAGATGCCGGTGCTACTATACCTCTATGTCGAACCGACGCATCGCGGCACCGCCGCCGTTCCGGCCACCGCGATCGAGCGGCATCGCGCTGAGATCGCCGACTTCGCCACCGCGGTCGCGGGCGCCGAGGTGCGGTTCGCCGCCTGTTCATGGCGTGAATGGCTTGCCGGCTGGACCGGCGACACCCTCAATCACGCCGACGCGCTGATCGAGCGCTTTCAACCGTAAGAAAGATGGCGATGACACAGCCGATCATGCCGCTCGCGTCATATTCCGCTTACCGGCGTCACTGCGCCGCTCAGGGATATTGTGACCCCTTCATCCCGTTCGTTGGCGACGAATATGGCGCCAATGAAGGTGTAAAGTTCGCATATTGTGGCGGCGCCGCTTGGTGGGCGGAGGAGCATGATCTTATCGAAGATGATGCGGAGGCGCTTGAACGTGGGGCCAAGCTCACCCGTGAGTTTGTCGCTGACGGCATGTACAACGCGCCTTACTGGCGCCTTTTCTGGAAGATTGCCGGCATTGTTCCCGGGCTGGCCGGCCAGCCAGACGACGTTCTGCTCAACCGGTTCGCGTGGACAAATATATCGAAGACGGGAGTCGTAGGGCAGAGTTCGCCTCCAGATAATGATGAACATCTGCGGCAGCTGGATATCGAACAGTTCAACTACGAATTGAATATCCTCCAGCCAGAACTTTTGGTCTGCGTCTCTGGTTCGCTAGTGCCTTCGACAGCCTACGCTTTATTCGACGATCCTGAGTGGCAGGTAGTCGAGGGCATTCAGCCGCTGACGGCGTCCACTTGGATACGCCGGTCCAAAAGCGGCAGTTGGCTCCTTTGGACAATGCACCCCGCTTACAAGCCTCGCGCGTGGTTCGACTCGGTTCTCGCTGATGTTCAGGTCGTGCTCGACGCGATTGCAGATTAACGGGCCAACGCATGATACAGAACGATGATCTCGGCGTCGTGGCGACCGGTGTCGGTCAAATAGCGTTCTATCGCGAATTTGACCCAGAAACTCCGCTGCTGTCGATCAGCTTCTGTCGAGATGGATTTTGGACCTTACCTTCGTCACTCGTTGCGGAATGCGCCGCGCTTGCTCGCGCGGCAAACTGCCGCCTTGGGGTTTATGGATCGTCTCCGGCAGACGAGCGACCCGCATCGATCTCGATCGTGTATCAGACGGGCGAGTATATTGACGACTATCGTCTGACGGCTGTGGGAAACGCGCCAGAAGCGCAAAGCCGTTTCATATGCATAGTCGGGAACACCACCACAGCCGAGCCCCAAGGGTTGTCCGGTTGCTTCCTGGCAGCAGACTGGACCGCTGCGTTGGCGCCAATGCGGTTGTTCGTTCAGGCTCCCGGGCTGATCGGTATCGATATGGCCGATCCCATTCGCGCGATGTCTCATCGGGTAACGCGGTGCGAGACGTGGCGCCTCGGCGAAGCCCCCTCCGCGCACGCAGCAGAAAGTGAACACGTCTGGCTCGGCTTCAGCAACCGGCTTCTTCTGACCGAGGTCGATGAAGCTGCGCGGGCGGTGGCGGCGGCCTTGCCTGATCGAGTGACACTCGGCTTTCACGCCGGGTTGGACACGACACCAACCCTTCAGGTTGATGCGATGCTTTCTGCACCATTCGGCGCGGGCCAGAAAAATAGGGAGAACGAGGAATGATCGATCGCCCGCGCCGCTTCGGCCTTTCCAAGTCGAAGATCACGATGTTCGAGCAATGCCCCAAGCGGCTGTGGCTGTCGGTGCATCGTCGGGATTTGGCCGAGCAGGACGACGGTGCCGAAGCGCGCTTCGCCACCGGGCACGAGGTCGGGGCGATCGCCTGCGCATTGCTGCCGCACGGCGTGATGGTCGAGGCCGAACCGGACCTCGCGGCAGCGCTCGCAAAGACGCAGGCGCTGCTCCACAACGGCCATGACCAGCCGATCTTCGAGGCGACGCTCCAGCACGACGGCGTCCTCGTGCGGATCGATGTGCTGGAGCCGGACGGCGCCGGTGGGTGGCACATGGCCGAGGTCAAGAGTTCGACCAAGGCCAAGGACTATCATGTCGGTGACCTCGCCACCCAACTGTGGGTCGCGCGCAACGCCGGCGTGCCGATCAGCAGTGCGGCGATTCGGCATATCGACAGCAGCTTTGTGCTTGAACACGAGGGCGATTTCGATGGCCTGTTCGCCGACACCGATCTGATGGCGGCGGCCGAGCCGGTCATTGCGAGCCGGGGCGAAACTGTCGCCGCAGCGCGGGCAGCGCTGGCCGGTGCCGAACCGGAAACTGCTCCCGGCGCCCACTGTGATGCGCCGTTCCCGTGCGAGTTCGCCGGTTATTGCCACGCGGCGCTGCCTGCCGGGCCGGAGTGGCCGGTGACATTGCTGCCGCACGGCGGCGGCAAGCGGTGGGTCGAGCAGGGCATCGTCGATCTGCTGGCCGTCGATCCCGCCGCGCTGACCAACGCCGTCCACGCGCGGGTCCACCACGCCACAGTGTCGGGCGAGGTCTATCACGATGTCGAGGGCGCCCGCGCGGCGATGGCCGGCTGGGCATTCCCGCGCACTTGGCTCGATTTCGAGACGATCGGCTTCGCCGTTCCGCGCTGGATCGGCACGCGCCCGTATCAGCAGGTACCGTTCCAGTTCTCGGCTCATGTCGAGGCTGCTGACGGCGCCATCACTCACCACGAGTTCCTGAGCCTCGACGGGACCGATCCCCGTCGCGCCTGCGCCGAGGCACTGATCGCAATGGTGCCGGCTACGGGCGCGGTCATCGGCTACAATGCCAGCTTCGAAAAGGGGCGCATCCTCGAACTGGCCGCCGCCTTTCCCGACCTCGCCGACGCGCTGACCGCGATGGCGGCGCGCGTCGTCGACCTGCTGCCGGTCACCCGCGCCAACTGGTATCACCGTGATCAGCGCGGCAGCTGGTCTATCAAGGCCGTACTGCCGACGATCGCCGCCGAGATGGACTATGCCGCGCTCGAGGTGAAGGACGGTGGCAGCGCGCAGGAGGCTTACGCCGAGGCGATCGCGGCGAGTTGCACGGCCGAACGCCGGCTGGCGCTGGACGCCGCACTGCGCGCTTATTGCGGTCGCGATACCGAGGCGATGATCGTGCTGGCTCGAAAATTGTCAGGAGCGTTATGAGCCAAATTCCTATTACTGATGCTCAGTTCGAGGCGGCCGTTAAAACGGTGACGGCGTGGGATGAGGCTGAGCTCGCCAAAAAGCGAAAGCAATTGAAGGCGACGAATGCCCGAGGGTATTATGTTTCCCTTCACGCACGACGGCTCAGCCTGAAACTCGTTATCAAAGCTGCTTACGAGGCAGCCGAAATTAAGTGGGACGGCCTGCAATCACGGGTTGTGTTCGACCGCTTCAAGCATCTTCGCGATGGTTTCGTGCTCCTCCACGAGCCGAAAGCGCGGGTTCTCACGCGGACCCAATTGAGCAAGGAAGAGGAACTTGAGAGAGAGTATATCGAACGGCTGAAGCGCAACGGTCAGGCGGCTTTCCGCACCGCACTGCTGCGACTCAATCCCGTCTGCAGCCTTACCAACTGCGGTGCGGTCGCATCACTCGAAGCTGCGCACGTCATGCCTTTCGCCGCTGGCGGGAGCGATGCGACCGACAACGGCATGTTGTTGAGGGCTGACCTTCATCGGCTTTTCGATCTGGGGTTCATTGCGATTTCACCGAAAAGCGGCTGCATCTGGCTGCATAAAACATGTGAAGAGGATTATTCCAATCTCTTCAATTTTAAACTTGATAAGCGGCGCAGACAGACGTGGCGGGATGCGCTGCTGATGCGCTGGACTAAAAGACGGAAGTAGGGCCTGAACATGAAAGAATCCGAGTTCAAGTCGTGGATGGAGGCGCAGGACTACTCCCGCAACACGATCAATACGCAGATGAGCAAGATCAGGAAGCTCGACCGTATTTTCGGTGATCTCGATCAGCTGCATGCGGATGGAAGGCTTGACGAGCTGGAGGCTAGGCTGAAGGCTGGCGACAACCTGCCTGAAGATATCGGCAACGACGGCGAGCGGGGACACCTGCCCACAAGCCTGAGATATTATCGCCGTTTCCTCGAAGGTGGCAGCGTATCCGCCCGCGATCGTGGCCATGCCGAGTTGATCGCGCGCCTTACCGCAGCGGATATCGAGGCGACTATGGACGATTGCGACGCCGTCGGCATTGATGATTTCCTGCGCCGTCACGGATACATCCGGCCATCGAATTGGGTGATCCGTCCTTCGAACGGCCAGCGTTACCCGGCGAAAGCAATTGTGGGGATCGCTGTCGGCAAGCTCGCCGGCGAAACGCCCAAGACCGCGAGCGAATTTTTCGGCGGCTTTGGCGAAAGCCAGTCTTACGCCCGCCTGAAAGCGCTCGGGTATACGATCGTCGGCCGGGAAGATGCGGGTGCAAAAACTTCGGGCGCGAGCCTTGGGCTGACCGCCCAGGACATACTCGACGCCATCGCCCGATGCGACGCCGCCGGTTCGGTCGAAGCGTTCATCGCCGCTCATGACGGGCTGGGGCCGCCCGCCAAGTTCTGGCTGCTTCACCGTGGCAAGCGCTATCCCAGCAAGGCGATCGTCCGCGACGCGCTCGCGCACACCGGCAGCGAGGCATTGCCTGGCGGCGCGCAGTGCAAGGCCGCGCTCGACGCTCTCGGCTTTGTCGTAATGGACTGGCCGGCGTTTAAGGCGCTGCGCGACACCTTCCTATCCCGCATGGCAGGGTTCGAGGACTTTCGTCGGCAGGACGGCGATTACTGGGCCACCGAACGCCGCTACAAGGACCAGACGATCGACAAGGTTCGGGCGCTCGCCGCATTGGACGCCGATGATCGCACCGTCGGCGAGCAGATCTATCGTGCGCTCAGTGTCGACGTGCAGGGCCTGCCGCTCAGCTGGCGCACGCTCGACGAGGTGCAGAAGGCCGACGCCTCGCTGCGCGACCGCTTCTTCGAGATCGTCGCACGGCTGGCGCGCAGCGACGACGATCCGCTCAGCACGATCGTCGATGGCGCCCGCGCGCTCGAGCAGCTGAAAGCGGACGGCATCGTCGGCCTGCGCCGCGGCGAGGTGCTGGCGATCACGATCAGCGTCGTCGGGACCATACACCCGGAGGCGGCGAGCTGGTTCAAGGTCAGCCGCATCGAGGCGATGGGCCAGCGCCTGTTCGGCCGCAAGCTGTTCGCCCACCAGCAGTTCGAACCGACCGATCTAGACGAATATCTCCACCTGCTGCGGGCGCTGTTCGCGCTGTTCGGGGAGGAGCTCGGCTGGAACCCGCTCGACCTGCTCGACGTGCAGGGCTTCGTCTGGGTAGCGCTGGAAGAAAAGTGGGACGGCGAGGAGGCGCCGCCGCCTGCCGCGCCCCTCGACGAGGCGGAGGCTGGCGTGTTGCAGGACGGCCCCTATTGGTTCGTCGGCGCATCCTATGGCCGCCGCGACGATCAGGTCGAACGCTTCCTGGCCGAGGGTATCTGGGACATCGATAGTCCCAGCGATCGCAACCGCGAGCAGGTATTGCGGATGGAGCCGGGCGAGCGGATCGCGATCAAGGCGACCTATGTCCGCAAGAACGGTCTGCCGTTCGACGGGCGCGGTCGGTCGGTGTCGGTCATGTCGATCAAGGCGATCGGCACGATCACGGCCAATGCCGGTGACGGCGAGCGCGTGTCCGTCGACTGGCAGGCCGGGTACAGCCCACGCGAATGGTATCACTACACCTATCAGCCGACGATCTGGGAGGTGTATCCGACCAACGAGATGGCGCAGCGGCTGATCCGCTTCGCCTTCATGGACGAGCCGCAGGATTATGACTGGTTCCTGCGCAACATGTCGCATTGGGGCGGGTTGCCCGCCGAAGAAGCGCCCGCGCCGGACCCGGTGAAGCGCTCGCCGCTTAACCTCATCCTCTACGGGCCGCCGGGCACGGGCAAAACCTATCGCACGATGGCCGAGGCGGTGCGTTTGTGCCGCGGGCTGGCCGAGAACGACCCCCTGCTGACCGACGTCGAGCGCCGGCAGGAGCTGCGCAAGGTGTATGAGGAACTGAAGGGCCAGGGGCAGATCGGCTTCGTCACCTTCCACCAGAATTACGCCTATGAGGATTTCGTCGAAGGCCTGCGCCCACAACCGCTGGCGGACGGCGTCGGCTTCACGCTCCAGGCCAAGCCCGGCATCCTGCGACAGATGGCCGAGGCGGCCGAGGCCAGCGCCGAGGAGCACGTCCTTGTCATAGACGAAATCAACCGCGCCAACATCTCCAAGGTGTTCGGCGAGCTCATCACGCTGATCGAGCCGGACAAAAGGCTGGGCATGGACGAGGGGATGCGGCTGACCTTGCCTTACAGCGAAGCGCGGTTCGGCGTGCCGGCGAATTTGCACATCATCGGCACGATGAACACCGCCGACCGCTCGATCGCGCTGCTCGACACCGCGCTGCGCCGCCGGTTCGAGTTCCGCGAGCTGATGCCGGATGCCAGCTTGCTCAAGCCGGTCGACGGCATCGACATCGCCGGCCTGCTCGCCACGATCAACGAGCGGATCGAGTATCTGTTCGACCGCGAACATCAGATCGGCCACGCCTATTTCATCCGCTGCGCGACCCGCGGCGACGTCGACGAGGTGATGCGCCACAAGGTCATCCCGCTGCTCGCGGAATACTTCTACGAGGACTGGGCCAAGGTGGCGGCGGTACTCGGCGATGGTGACGATGGCGAGAGCGACCGCGAAGGCCGCTTCATCGACCGCCGCCGGCTCAAAGCGCCCAAGGGGCTGGGCGGAGATGAGGATGCCGCGCCACGCTATCGGTGGCATGTGCGCGACACCTTCTCTTACGACGGTTTCGCCGCCGCGTGATCCGCCGCACGATCCTCGAATGGGAAACCATCCGCTACGGCGAGGCGGGCAACGAAATGCCGATGGCCGCTGCCGATCGGATCGCGGCGGTCGCGGCAGCCTCGCCGCTCGCTGGCCGCGGTGGTGGCGGCGTCCTGGAGCATGGCCGCAAGGGGCTGCGCGCGCGGGGCGTGGTCGGCGTCATCGCGGCGCAGGGCTGTGCGCTCGAAATCCTGCCCAAGATCGATGTGGCCGGCGGGAGTGATGCCGAGACGACGGGCAACATCCGCCAGCGGCTCGTCCACATGCTGGCCGTTGCACTCGACCTAAAAATCGACGCGGGCCAGGTCACCGCGCTCAACTGGCAGCGCGAGACGCTGCTCGAAATCCTCATTCGCCTGTTCTCGGAGAAATTGATCGATGCGGTGCGTCAGGGATTGCCACGCCGCTATGTCGAGGAGGCGGACGACTTGCCGACGCTTCGGGGCCGGCTGAACGTGACGCGTCAATTCACCGCACTGGCGGTCGAGCCGTCGCGGCTGGCGTGCCGCTTCGACGCGCTGACCCCGGACATCGCGCTCAATCGCATAATGAAGGCCGCGGTCACGCGTTTGTCGCGGATCGCCCGCACGACCGACAATCAGCGGCGGCTGCGCGAACTGGCCTTCGCCTACGCCGATATCGCCGACGTCCCGGTATCAGCATTGCGGTGGGATCAGGTCACGCTTGATCGCACCAACGCCCGCTGGCGGGAGCTGTACAATCTCGCACGCCTGCTGCTCGGCCAACGCTTCCAGACCACGTCTGTCGGCGGCGGCGACGGCTTCTCCCTGCTGTTCGAGATGAACACGTTGTTCGAGGAATATGTCGCCCGGATGCTCAAGCGGGCACTTGCCGACACCGACCTTCGCGTCGTCAGCCAGGGCGGGCGGCTCTATTGTCTCGAGACCGACGATCGGCGCGGCCTCTTCCAGACACGGCCGGATATCCTGATCAAAAGTGATTCCAAGGTCGTGCAGATCATCGACACAAAGTGGAAGCGCATTGTTGATTTGAGACAAGGTGCTAGCCAGGCCGATGTCTATCAGATGATGTCATACGGCCATCTTTACGCGTGTGATCGTCTGCTTCTCCTATACCCTCATCATGTCGCTGTAGGCCGCGATGAGGGAATTCAGGAAAGTTACAGCGTGGCACAGAGCGTCCGGCGTCTCGGGTTCGCTACGCTCAATGTCGCAGTCGACGGGCATGTTCGGGAGCGGTTGCGTGCGATAACACAGGCGTTCGGCGACGAAATGCCGGCGATCACGAAGTGATCGCCGGCAATGAAACTCGACGACCCGCGAAAATCAGGAGGTACTGCCTCCTTCCCCAGCATTATCGAGCGCACCACGCTTTTCGACGCTGAGGGTCGAAAGCAAGTCAACGCTCCCCTCGGCGACGAGATCGGTCTGTGCAGTTCGAGTCGGCTGGGGCGACGCCATAACAGTGGCCTCTGGCAGCACTTGCTTTGCCGCGGTGCTCGCCACCGCCGTCGCGACCAGTTCGGCCAACTTCTCGACAACTGCAGGATCGTTCAACGACGTGCCGGTGCTCTGGATTTCGAAGATCCGCTGCTCCAGCTTCTCGATCTTGCTCGCCTGATCCGTGTTAATCGACCGCGCTTCCATCAGCTTCTGCTCGAGATGATCGATCTGTCGGCTTGCCGCTTTCAGAGCTGCGTCGCGCTCGTCCACCATCGTCAGCAGATCGTTTCGATCACCCCGCAGGCTATCATTGTCATCCTGCAGATCCCGCGTCCGAAAGCCGGCGACGTGTGTCGCCTCGGCCGAAATTTCGGTGCCAACGGCGACCAGGACGGCTTCGAGCATCTCGCGATGCTTGTCCTGCACGACGAACGGCGGCAGGTGCGTTTGCACGCGTCGCCGATGCTTCCATTCGTCGAACAGGCGATAGAAGGTTGGGTTGGCCTTCTTTCGTCCCATGCGCGTCGCGATCATGTTGGCGTTGACCTTCTTCAGGTCGCTGCCCTTCTCCAGCAGAACTTCGTCTGCGGTTTTATCGAACTCTTCCTGTTCGACCCATTCGTCCTTTGTTGCCATCGAAGCCTCGCTCGGCTCGCCCGCAGGTTCGCACCTTTCACATCTTCGCAGCCTTCTCAGGTTTCTCAGGCTGCGGCGTTCGCGCGGGCGCAATTGCTGTTTGCCGCGCCGGCTGGGCACGGCAGAGCTTGCGCTATCGAGGGATGCTACGGGGCCGCCCAGCGGGAAGGCGGCGCCACTAAGGCTCGTTCGAATGCGGAGGTTCCTTTATCGCGTCGACGAAAAAAGGCGGCACCCGGGCACAACGCTCGCAAGAGTGCTGCGATAAATAACATCACGCTCGAGATGAGACGTCGAGCGGTGAGCGACCCGTGGCGCTTGTCGACGATGACGACGAGCGCATCGCTGATCGCGCGCAAGACCTTGCCCAGCATGATCAGCAGGCCATTCGACAGCGCGCGCCGACCGTTCGCCGCAGTGGCGCTTAAGGTATTCGGGACAGGCAGGACACGCTCCATGACACCATTGTAGGACAAGGCAGCCATCGTGGCGAGGTGAAACAGGAATTCGGTGCCGCTCTGGAAGCAGTTCTCGTTGAGATTGCAGGCATTCTATGGTCAGTTTGGAGTCAGAGGGGAAGCATTTGGCCACGTATCTTCCGGTCCAGGGACACTATCACGCGCACCGGCTTACCATCGCCGGCAATGGCGAAGATGCCTTTACGCAGTCGCTCACATCGGCGCGGGTCGAGATGAACCCGCATCAAGTCGATGCGGCGCTATTCGCGCTTAAGTCGCCGTTCGCCAAGGGCGTGCTGCTGGCCGACGAGGTCGGGCTCGGCAAGACGATCGAAGCGGGGCTCGTGATGTCGCAGCGCTGGGCCGAGCGGCGGCGGCGCGTATTGCTCGTTGTCCCTGCGTCGCTGCGCAAGCAATGGCAGCAGGAGCTGTTCGAGAAGTTCTCGATTCGCGCAGTGATCCTCGATGCCAAGACCTATGGCGACCAGCGTCGCTCGGGCATCGCGCGGCCGTTCGAGGCGAAGGACGCCGTCGTCATCGTCAGCTACGAATTCGCCGCCCGCAAGGCGGACGACGTCCGCGCCATCGCCTGGGATCTGGTCGTGTTCGACGAAGCCCATCGGCTTCGCAACGTCCACAAGAAGGGCTCGAAGCGCGCCAAGGTATTGAAGGATGCAGTCGAGGGCCGCTTCAAGATCCTGTTGACCGCCACGCCGCTGCAGAACTCGCTGACGGAACTCTACGGCATCGTGTCGATGATCGACGAGATGCATTTCGGCGGCGAGAGTGCTTTCAAGGCGCAGTATATGGGCGCCAACGCTACGCCCGCGTCGCAGGAAATCTTGCGTGAGCGGTTGAAAACCATATGCCACCGGACTCTGCGCCGCCAGGTCCAAGAGGCGGGTCACATCAACTTCCGCCAGCGCCACGCCGTCACGTTTCAGTTCGAGCCGCACGACATTGAGACTGACCTGTACGAGCAACTGTCTGAGTATCTGCAGAACCCGGACACCATCGCTTACGGGAGCCGCACCAACGCGCTGGTGATCTTGCAGGCGCGTAAGAGCCTAGGCTCATCGACCGCCGCCGTCGCCGGCTATCTCGACACCCTGCTCGAACGACTCCGTCGCAAAGAACGCGCCTCGGCAGAGATGACCGACGACTTCGAGGACAGCTTCGAGGAGGAAAAGGAGTCGCTGGACGACGAGGACGGCGAAACCGAGGAGCCGATCGATCCGGTCAAGCTCGCCGCCGAGATCGCCCACGTCGAGTCGATGCGCGACATCGCTCGCGGTATCGGCGTCAACGGCAAGGGCGAAAAGCTGATCGCCAATCTCCCCGCCGTGTTGGACGAGATCGAGGCGAAGGGCGGGCAGCGCAAGGCGGTGATCTTCACCGAATCGGTGCGGACTCAGCGCTACATCAACCAGCTGCTCGCCGAAAACGGCTATGCCGGCCGGATCGTGCTGATGAACGGGTCGAACAACGACCCGGAAAGCCGCGTGATTTACGATGCGTGGAAGGCGAAGCACGCCGGCACCGACCGCATATCGGGTTCAAAAACCGCCGATATGAAGGCGGCCATAGTGGAGGCGTTCCGGGGCGACGAGAAGACGATCCTGATCGCCACCGAGAGCGGCGCCGAGGGCATCAACCTTCAGTTCTGCTCGCTGTTGATCAACTACGACCTGCCGTGGAATCCGCAGCGTGTGGAGCAGCGTATCGGTCGCTGCCATCGATATGGTCAGTTGGTTGACGTCACCGTTGTCAACATGTTGAACCTTAAGAACCGCGCCGAAGCGCGAATACATGAACTACTCGAACAGAAGCTCCATCTGTTCGAAGGTGTGTTCGGCGCGTCCGACGAGGTGCTCGGTATCCTGACCGACGGCATCGATTTCGAGCGCGAGGTGCTGCGAATCGTACAATCCTGTCGTAGCGCTGAAGAGGCGGACGCCGAATTCGATATCCTGACCGCTCGAATCCAAGACAGCATCGATGCCGATATTGAGGCTGCCCGCGCCAAGGTGCTGGAAAGCATGGACAGCGATGTCGTTGCCAAGCTGCATCGACGAGAGAAGGCGCTGGCCGAAATCCTGCCTGAGTTTCAGCAGCGCCTGCTGATGGTGGCGCAGGCCGAGTTGCCGGAAGCGCGCTTCCCCTCACCGGACGCGATCTGGTTCGATTACGGCGGACAGCGCTGGACAACGCGCTGGCCGATGGCCGACGAACAGCGCTGGCAGTTCTTTCGCGTCGGCGAGGCGTTGGGGCATGAAATCGTCGAGCGGGCAAAGGCTCGCCTCGAAAACCGCGTCGAAGCCGTGGTGTTCGATCCGGCGGCGTATCCCTATCCGGGTCAGCTTGGCGGCGTCGTCGATCTCGCAGGGCGATCGGGCTGGCTGCGCGCGTTCAAGGCGGTCATGCCGGTGCCGGACGCCGAGCGCGAGGACGTGCTGATCGTCGCTGAAACTGACCAAGGTGAAGTGATCTCTGCGGGCGTCGCCGACAAAATGATGATGGCCCCCGCGCGAAGCCTTGGATCGGCCGATGTCGCGCCACCTTCAAATCGGCTCGACACACTGCGCGACGCGGAATTTGCGGCCTTCTCCAAACGCGTGACGAAAGAAAATTATGACTGGCTCCTCGAAAAAGAAGAGCAACTCGGCCGCTATGCGCGCGACCGTGAAATCGAAATCGAGGCGCATGTCGCCGCGCTCGACGCCGAGATCAAGGAACTAGAACGCGCGAAGCGCGCGCCGGGGCTTGGAATGGAGGACAAGCTCGCTCGGATGCGTGACATCCGTAAGAAGGAGACTGCGCGCGACGACCTGAAGATGTCCCAGTTCGAAACCAAGCGACAGGTCAACGCCGACATCAATCGCGCCCTCGACGACCTCGCCGCGCTGCTCGACCAGGAGCCGCGGATCGAGCAGTTATTCACGCTCCGCTGGTCGGTCGCCTGACCTATGCTCCACGGGTTCGGACAGGCACCAGTCTGCTTAGAGCTCGATCTCGACAGCTATGACGGGCCGTGGACCCATGTCGAGCGGTTCCGCGGACAATCGGGTTGGCTCGTCGTCGCCGAGGCGCAGGTCAGCACGGCGGATACCGACTGGACCACGACGCTGGTCGCCGCCTGCGATGATTACGGCGAGCCGGTGCCGTATTTCATGGCACCGAACCTGCTCGCCTGCGCCTGCTCGCACCCCCAGCCATGCCGCGAATATCCGCCGGACTTGCTCGACCACCTGCTCAATAAGGCGGCGCATGAACTTCAACTCGGCTGGCTGCGCGAGAACAACGTCGGCCTGCTGAACCTGTCGCGAGCCGGCACGGAACGGGTAGCGTCGTTGGAAGCCGCCACCCGCGCCGCGGTCGATGACGCTGATCGCAGGATCGCCGACCTTCGACGCCGTCGTCGCATGCCGGGCGTGTCGCCGCATGCCATCGACATCTTCGATGGGGCGATCACCGCCATCGAGGTCGATCGGGAAACCGCGCTCCACCGTCTCGCCGACCAGCGCGCCCAAGTCCGCCGTGCCGTCGAAGAAGAAGAGCTGGCGCTGCTCCGGCGCAGCCGCGTCCGGGTTACCTGGGAACCGCTCTACCATGTGAGCTGGACGGCCGCGGGGCGCGTCGGCGAGGACGAACTCGCTGTTCGTGACCATGTGGCGAACTCACGCCATCGCGCCGGTGCGTTCGCGCACAACGAGCGCCAGGGCCGGCATGAGGACGCGATTGCAAGAACGTCGCTGCTGATCGCCCATCCGAAACGGGTGGCAAATGAATATGCCGCTGCCACGGTCGCGGCGGCACCATCGTCATCATCGTCCGGCACAGCGTCGTCAGTCAAAGCGTCGCCCGTCGGTCGGGAGCAGAAAGACCACAGCAAGCTCATAAGGCGCGTGAAGACCCTGGCCGCGCAGGTGGATGCCCTGCACAGCAACCGGCTTCCGATCGGACGTGGGTATCTGATCCGCATGGTCGGCCTGCGCCGTGAGGTCGCAACGGCGTTATCGGTGCTCGACCTATCCGACGGAGTGACAGAGCCGGAGGGTGCTGCGCTCGCCGAAGCCGAGCGTCGGTTGTTGGGCGTCGAGACCATGCTTTCGAATAGCCCGCGTAGCCAGACTCAATCATCACAGCCGTCGAAGCCTGCCATTGCTCCTGCGGCATCCGTGCGGGCGGTGACGGCCACCGCGCCAAAGCCAGCGCCGACCGTTGTTGCGTGCGCAACGACGTCGCCCGTCATGGCAACCGTCTCCACCGCGCCGCGCACCAACGCCAAGTTGAAGTTCGAGCGTGACCTCCTTGCGCGGCAACTGGCAGAGTTGGATGCGACCGGCCGCAAATTTCTGCGCGGGTCGCCGAAGTTCGAGCGAAACCACGCCCAGCGCACCGACCTCGCCGAGCGCATCCGCGCGCTGGATGTCGAGATAACGGGGCACTGCGCCGCCGCGGTCGTTGAACCCTCTCTCGAGGACCAGCGGGCGGAATTACAGGCCGAGCTTCGTCGGCACGAGCAGCGCGGGGCTAGGTCATCGGATGGCGCCTATCGCTATCGCGAGTATCGCGATGGTCGCCTGACCTTGCTTGGCCGGATCGCCGAGATCGAGGCGCGAATCGCACGACGAGCCGCGCGCGAGAACAGGATAAGCATAGGCGGGGTCCCATCGGAGAACGAAAGGTGACACCATCTTGCCGGCGTCGGCAAAATGGTCTGCCCCTTCGGCGCGCTCGATTGAGAAGCCGGCAGGATGTTGCTAGCCTGTTCTCGAACATCGTTCCCGGAGTGCGACCATGGAAAATCAGCTTGCCCCCGCCGTCGGCGGCGCTTCGTCCTTCGAGGGGCTCAAGAAGCTCAACGATCATGGGGCCGAGTTCTGGAGCGCGCGCGAACTCCAGCCGCTGCTGGGATACAGCCAGTGGCGCAGGTTCGAGGATGCTATCCGGCGTGCCATGGCGTCGTGCGAACAGTCGGGTAATGCCTGCGACAACCATTTTGCCGCCGCCGGCAAGATGGTGGAGATCGGCTCGGGAAGCGCCCGGCAGGTCGATGATTTCCACCTGTCCCGCTTCGCCTGCTATCTGATCGCGCAGAACGGGGATCCGCGGAAACCCGCGATCGCGCAGGCGCAGAAATATTTCGCGGTGCAGACGCGGCGGCAGGAGCTGTCCGATCAGCATTCCGCCGACGTGGAGCGGCTGGAACTCCGCAAGCAGACCGCCGAGGAGTTCAAGGCCCTATCCGGAGCTGCGAAGTCGGCCGGGGTGGGCAACCGGATGTTCGGCGTGTTCCACGACGCGGGGTACAAGGGTCTGTACGACGGCCGTGGAGTCGACTCGATCAAATCGCTGAAGGGCGTCGCGAAGGGCGACAGCCTGATGGACCGCATGAACACCACCGAACTCGCCGCCAACCAGTTCCGGATGACGCAGACGCGTGACAAGCTGGCGCGCGAGCGTGTCCGGTCGGAACGTGGCGCGATCGACACCAGCCATTCGGTCGGTCGCGAAGTGCGGGAGGCGATCGCCCGGATCGGCGGGACGATGCCGGAAGACATTCCCGCGGACGAGCATATCAAGCATGTGGAAAAGCGCGTGAAGGCGGCCCAGCCGCGCGTCGCACTGGACGGACCCGAGGCCGGCGGCCTGATGGGCCCGGTTAAGCCGGAGAATGAAAGCTCGTGAAGAAGACCAAACTCGAACTGACCTGGCCGGGCAAGGAAGAGCGGCCGCGGCTGGAGCCGCGCATCCTGCTCGAGCACCCGGAGCGCGGCCATCATGCCGCTGCGCGCCGCGAGGGCGATCTGTTCGACAACATGCTGATCAAGGGCGACAACCTGCTCGCGCTCAAGGCGCTGGAACAGGACTATGCGGGCAAGGTGAAGTGCGTTTTTATCGACCCTCCCTACAATACGGGATCGGCATTTGAGCATTACGACGACGGCATCGAGCACTCGCTTTGGCTGTCACTCATTCGGGAGCGGCTGGAAATAATTCGCCGATTGCTAACTTCTGATGGCAGTCTCTGGATTACGATAGACGATAACGAGGTTCATTACCTCAAGGTTCTCTGTGATGAGGTTTTCGGGCGATCAAATTTCGTTGCCAACATTGTATGGCAGTCCAAAGACACGCCAGGGAATAACGCCACGACAATATCGCAAACACACAATATGGTTCTTGTCTATAAGGCCAGTGATGCTTGGACACCTAATCTAATACCGCGGAACGAAAAGCAGACGGCCACTTATAAAAATATAGATGATGATAGCCGTGGACCTTGGCTTGGCACCCCCCTCACTCGGGCTGAATATCGCGAGCGCGATGTATATGCGCTAGTCAACGACGCTAACCGCGAAGTATGGCCTCCCAAGGGAAGTTCGTGGCGTCGTCCCAAAGATCAGCTTGAGCGATTGAAGGCTGAAAAGAGGATCTACTGGGGAAAGAATGGGGATGCAGATTTTCCTGTCGAGAAGAAGTTTCTGAGCGAAGTTAAAGATGGCGTTGTTCCGCAAACCTGGTGGCCATACGAGTTTGCGGGAAGCACAAGAAATGCCAGCGCAGAGATGAAAGGCCTATTCGAGGGTGCCAAAGCCTTCGACACGCCTAAGCCAGAGAAAATCGTCATGCGCGCCTTGGAAATTGCGACCGGAGCTGGAGATATCGTCCTGGACTCCTTCGCCGGCTCCGGCACCACGGGTGCGGTCGCTCATAAGATGGGGCGTCGTTGGATCATGGTCGAGATCGGCGACCATGCCGATACGCATATCGTTCCGCGCCTTACCAAGGTGATCGACGGCGATGACGCAGGCGGCGTCACCAAAGCCGTCAGTTGGGAGGGCGGCGGCGGTTTCCGCTACTACACGCTCGCGCCGTCGCTGCTCGAACGCGACGCCTATGACAATTGGGTGATCGCGCCGGAGTATAACGGACCGATGCTGGCGCAGGCGGTGTGCAAGCATCTCGGCTTCACGTACGATCCCGCGCAGGGTGGCGACGGCGACGAACGTATTGCCGACTGGTGGCGGCACGGGAAGTCGAGCGAGCGCGACTTCCTCTATGTCACGACCCAGGCGCTGACGCAGGATGCGCTGCGGCTGCTGTCGGAAGAGGTCGGGCCGGATCGGTCGCTGCTGATCTGCGCGCGCGCCTTCTCGGGCAATATCGACGCGTTCGAAAATCTGACGTGCCGCAAGATTCCAGCCAGCATCCTGAGCAAATGCGAATGGGGCCGCGACGATTACTCGCTGAACATCGCCGCGCTGCCGGAGCGGGAACCGACTGAAATTGCGCGGGACGCCGGTCCGCTGTTCGCGGGAGAGCCGGCCAATGGCTGACCTCACCCGCGACGACCGCCTCCGCCGCCAGGTCGCGCAGCGCCTGAGCCTGCGCAAGCCTCAGGAAGAGGCGCTGCGGATCCTCGCCGACGTGGCGGGCCGGCTCGATTGGGACGGCACCGCCGACCCGGCGGAGCTGCTCGCCGATATCCGCGCGACCTATCCGTCGGTCGAGAGCTTCGAGCGCACCTTCCCGTCGCTGGCCTTCGCGCTGGCAACGGGGGTCGGCAAGACACGGCTGATGGGCGCGTTCATCGCCTGGCTGTATCTGACCGGCCGGTCGAAGAACTTCTTCGTCCTCGCGCCGAACACCACCATCTACGACAAGCTCGTCACCGATTTCTCGCGCCAGTCGTCGCCCAAATACGTCTTCCGCGGGATCGCCGAATTCGCGCAGACGCCGCCGATCATCGTCACCGGCGACACGTGGGAGGAAGGGCGCGGCATCCGCGGCTCCGATCTGTTCGGCGGCGAGGCGATCATCAACATCTTCAACGTCGACAAGATCAACAAAGAGAAGGGCCGCATCCGCTCGTTCCGCGAAACGCTGGGCGAGAGCTATTTCGACTATCTCTCCCGCCTGCCGGACCTCGTCATGCTGATGGACGAGGCGCATCGCTATCGCGCCAAGGCGGCTGCCAACGCGGTGTTCGAGCTCAATCCGCGGATCGGGCTCGAGCTGACCGCGACGCCGAAGACGGTCGGCGCGTCTCCCAAGGACTTCAAGAACGTCATCTATTCCTACGGCCTTGGCGAAGCGATGGCCGACGGCTACGTCAAGGAACCGGCGGTGGCGACGCGCGCCGACTTCCGGCCGGACGGCGTCGCGACCGACGAGCTTGAGCGGATCATGCTCGCCGATGGCGTGACCTATCACGAGCATGTCAAGGTCGAGCTGGATCTCTACGCCCGTCAGAGCGGGCGGCAGAAGGTTCATCCCTTCATGCTCGTCGTCGCGCGGGATACCACGCATGCCAGCGCGATCCGCGCCTATCTCGAAAGCGAAGACTTCCACGACGGCGCGTATCGCGGCCGCGTGGCCGAGGTCCATTCGAACCAGACCGGCGAAGAGTCGAACGAGGCGATGGCGCGGCTCGTCGGGCTGGAGCACGACGCCCAGACCGACATCGTCGTCCACGTCAACAAGCTGAAGGAAGGCTGGGACGTCACCAACCTGTACACGATCGTGCCGCTACGCGCCTCGGCATCGGAAATCCTGACCGAACAGACCCTGGGGCGCGGTCTGCGCCTGCCCTACGGCACGCGCACCGGCGTCGAGGCGGTCGATACGCTGACGGTCATCGCCCACGATCGCTTCGACGAGGTCATCAGGCGCGCCCGCGAGCCCGGGTCGATCGTGAAGCTGAAGGAAATCACGATCGGCGAAGGCGGCGACGTGACGCCGGACACGCGGGAGGTCATGACCGTGCCGACCGCCGTCGAGGCGATGTTCACCGGGCGCGTTCCAATGGCGACCATCGTGCGCGATGGCGACGATGCGCCGACCTACACGCCGCCGACCCCGGAGCAGGTCGCGATCGCTGATGCGACGCTCGCCTTCATCCGCGAGCGCGAGCGCACGCTGCCGGGCGGCTTGGCCGATCTCAAGAAGCCGGAGGTGCAGGCCGCCATCGCCGCCGACGTGCGTCGCGCAACGGCCGCGGCGCAGGGCAGCTTCGACGCGGTACTGCCGACGGCCGCTATCGAGGCGCTGGTGGCCGAGATTGCGGTTGGCGTCGCCGGCAACACGATCGAGATCCCGGAGATCGTCGTGTTGCCGAGCCGCGAGGTGAATTTCTGGTTCGACGACTTCGACCTTGAGGGTCTCGACACGATCCGCTTCCGCCCGTCGAGCGACACGATCCTGATCCGTAATCTGCGCGACGACAGCCAGCGCGAGCTCGCCCGCGAGCGGTCCGGTCCTCGAGAGCGGCGGCCGGAGGATTATATCATCCGCCATTTGATCGACTATCCCGAGGTCGATTACGACAGTCACGCCGACCGGCTCTATAAGTGGGCAGGCCAGGTGATCGAGCGGCTGCGCGCCTATCTCGCCACCGAGGAAGAGGTCGAAGCCGTCGCGCTGGAGCATGGCCGTGCGCTCGCCCGCTTCGTGTTCGAGCAGATGCGGCGCCACTATCGCGAGACCCCAGTCGAATATCGCGCCAAGCGTGTGCGTTCTTTCAAGGCTCTCAAGCCCCAGCAGCTTGGTGTCAGCCTGGCAAAGCGGCTGCCCCTAAATGAAGCGGCGTATCCGCTGTCTGCGACGCCGGGCATCCTGTTTTTCGGCTCAACGAAAAGCCCGTATCAGTTTCATAAATTCGACAGCGACCCCGAACGCCGCTTCGCCGCGCTGATCGATAGCGACAACATGCCCACCGTGATCCGGTGGCTTCGCCCAGCCGCCGGCCAGTTCGACATCGAATACGACCGCGGCCGCCGATACGAACCGGACTTCGTTGTCGAATGCACCGACCGCAAGCTCATAGTCGAGGTCAAGGCCGAACGCGATCTTGCCGACGCCACCGTCCAGGAGAAAGCCCGCGCCGCCCGCGCCTGGGTCGCCAACGCCAACATCTTCGCAGCCGAAGGTGACGGCAAACTCTGGAGCTATGCGTTGTTGTCCGAGCGCGACGTAACGGAAAGCCTAACCATCGCAGGGGTGATGGCAAAGGCGGCGTGATCGTTCGTCCGCATCTTATCCGCCCTCACAGACAGAGACGAACACCATAAACGTCGCGATCGTCACCTGATGCGGCTGCGGACCTGGGCTAGAAAATTATCCCAGAAATAGGCGGCGGCGCCAGCGGCGTCGAGCGGTCCATCCGCCCGAACATGCGCCATCGCACTGCGCGCACTAAACGCGAGGCCGTCGGCGGTGTCCTCGATCGGCAGCCAGTCGTTCATCGAGTTTCGTGTGCTCGTAGCCGTGTCGTAACTCAGGCATAGCGCGTTCCGCCACATGTCGCCGCCATGCCAGATGCTGACCTGGCCGACGCGCTTGCCGTCAAGATAAGCGCTGGCAGCAAATGAGCGGCTATCGATCCGCTCGAAGTCCGTATCGATACGCGAATCAGACGCCTTCAGTTCGGCGAGCTTCTCTTCGAACAGCGATGCCGTTGCCTGAAACCCCTCACGCAGGAATCGGTCACGATCAAGGTCTGTCGGCTTCGCGGCGATGCCAAAAAGGGCGGAGGCGTTCGCCGGCCGATTCGTGGCGACCCCGGTTTCCGGCTGGAACGTCGTCGCGTCGGCGTTGCGCGGACCGCTCGCCCTGCCGGCCTTCAGCATCTCGCGGATCGCACCAACGGCATTGTCGAACGCCGTGTCGGTGTCGGGCCAGCTGATGACGGGCTTGCCGTCCTTGGGCAGCGCGACGAATTCCGACAACGCTTGATCATCGCCGACCGGCACGCCTTTCCATTGGCAGGGTCGCAAGATGATCGAGACCACGCGCGCCGTGCCGTCACGCTGGCGTGCAAAGGCGCGCATCATCTCCTGTTCGTAACAATATTCGGATGCGATGAAGGCTGCTGACACAAGCAGGATAACAAGGTCGGAAGCCGACAAGGCTGCCTGCACGGCGGGATCGAGATGCTCACCGGGGCGCAGCATCCCGTCATGCCAGATGTCGATCAGCCCCTCGCGCTGTAGTGGTGCGAGGTGTTGCACCAGTTGATCCTTCAATGCCGTGTCGGCGTGGGTGTAGGATATGAAGCCAGTCGTCATTTCCGAGGTCTAGCGTGTAGATGCGTGCCAGACCACGTCTGCCGTTCAGTGTCGTTGCCCCCTAAATGCCTGACGGTGCCTCGCGGGTTTGCATGATGTACTCGCGGGGCGAGCGATAGCCCAGCGCCTTGTGGGGGTGGACCTCGTTGTAGTGGGTCAGCCAAGCGGGCAACTGCTCGATCACGGTACGTGCGTCGGGCGTGGGGTTCACGCGGACATAGTCGCGCTTGAGCGTGCGGACGAAGGCTTCTGCCATGCCGTTCGACTGCGGGCTGCTAACCGGGGTGGTGCGCGGGATGAGGCCGATGTCGCGCGCGAAGCGCCTGGTATCGCCAGCGACGTAGGGACTGCCGTTGTCGGTGAGCCACTCGATCGGCTCGGCGAGGCGGTTCACGGGACCGAAGCGGTGCTCGACGGTGGCAACCATCAGGTCGCGGACATCCTCGGCGGTGATGCCGCCGGTGGTGGCGACGTGTCCCATGGCTTCCCGGTCGCAACAGTCGAGTGCGAAGGCGACGCGCACCTTCTCGCCATTGTCGCAACCAATCTCCAGCGCGTCGGAGCACCAGCGGGTGTTGCGTCGGTCGACCGAGACACGACCATCATGGCGCCGCTCCTGGCCCTTACCGCTATGGGGCTGGAGTAGCAGGCCGTGAACCTTCATGACGCGGTAGACGCGTTTCGGATTGGGCGCTGCGCGCCCGGTTTGGCGGGCCTGACGTCGCAGCAAGGCATGAACGCGGCGATAGCCGTAGGTCGGCAGATCGGCGACGAGTGCGCGAATGTCCGCGACCAGTTCAGCGTCGGGCAGCGGCGGTCGCCCGCGGGGCCGGGGCGGTGGCCGGTTGCGCATGGCGGACAGATGCTGGCGGCTGATGCCGATGGCGTCGGCGACCGCGGTCACCGACCGTCCCCCGGCAACGAGGTCGAGCGCAACAGCAGTTTTTTTGGGCCTGCGGCCCGGGACACGGCCTCGCGCAGGATTTCGGCTTCCATGGTCTTTTTGCCGAGCAGGCGCTGAAGCTCGCTCACCTGTGCCTGCAACGCCCGGTACTCGGACGCGGGTACCACCTCCTCGCCGGCGCTGGCCGCGGTCAGCGCGCCTTGGGCCATCAGTCGTCGCCAGGTGAAGAGCTGGCCGGCGCCGATGCCGTGGCCGCGGGCGACCAGCGACACGCTCATGCCCGGCAGGTACGTCTCCTCGACGATCCGGACCTTCTCCTCCGGGGTCCAGCGCCTCCGGCGCTGAACCCCGGAGAGAACCTCGCCGTCGTTGTAACGCCTGGTCGTATGCTCAGTCATATGCCTCACTCTTATCCAAGAGCGAGACCCTGTCAGGTCATTTAGGGGGCCATCTCATTCAGTCGATGTTGGTTTCGCCGCTATCATTCATATGGGTCGACAAAGCCGTGTCAGCCTTCATCATCTTCGCCTTCTTGCGCATCAGCGCCGCTTGTTCTAAATACGTTCCGTTCGGGTCCTGGATTGGGCCGGAGGTAGAGTCGATGCTCGAACCAAGCGCCGCGGCGCTCAGAGCGGAGGACGGCCTCACCCGGATGTGCGGCGTCTGGTGCACAACAGTTGAAGGTGTAGGTGCAGCACCTTCATTGCGGGCCCCACGGTGGGGTGCAATGTCGGTAGCGGGGTAAATCCGCTCCTGGCTTGGGGTGTCAGACCTCCAGGTCGTTACGACGGTCGATTATGATCGACTGCTCGGGCGATTCTGGAGGAAACCGATGCCCGATCTTCTCTCTACAAATAGTGTTGCGAACGATCGCGTGGTGCAGGGTGCCGGCAAGCCGGCACGTGCGGTCAAGTCGTCGAAGGGCGGTGCGAGCGCAACAGGCAGCGCGAGCAAACGCGGAAGTGGCCAAGCCGAACTGAAGTACGGCGGCGCACTGACATCGGCCCTCGCACAGGCGCTCGCGCTCGAACCGCAGAAGAAAACCAAGGATCAGCTGGCCGAGAGTGTCCTGGCTGACGTGATTGCCGCCATCACTGCCTTCCCGGGCGTGAAGCTCAAGAAGCTGTGGCCGCTGCTCAAGGAACTCGGTGCCGAGAACGACGGCGCGACCTTCAGACGGGCGCTCGTGCGCGCGTTGAAGGAGGAGGCGGAACGTCAGCCTGTGATCGCCCTGTCGCTCCAGACCCGCGCGCCTCGCGTCGATGAGGCCACGAGAAAGTCGGCGAAACCAGATGTGGCTGCGGCGCAGCAGCAGGTCGAACCAGCAGCCATGTCGGGCACATCCACGATCGAAGAGGAACTGCGCAGCCTGCGCGCGCCCGGCTTCTAATCGCCGATCCGCAACCGCGGATGCGGCGACAATCGTCCATTCAACACAGATCAGCGGGGCAGCCCGCTAGAAGGTATGTATCATGGTCATCAAGTCATTTCGCAGCAATCCGAACAAGCCCGGCACTGTCGGCAACGGTCCGCAGGCTGGCGGCATCGCAAAGTCGGCGGGCGTGATGCAGTCCTCGGCCATCGCGCTACTTGCCGGACTGCGGGTCGGGTTCATCGACGCCGACAGCACAACCGCGGCGACGTCATCGCTGGTCGATCCAACCCGCCACACCGTCCTCAAGCTCACCGACGATGCCGACTTCGCCGACCGCGCGCAGCGGACCTTTGCCGGGTTCGACTTGGTGTTCATAGACTTCGGCGCGGCCCAGCTATCGAATCCCGAGACGATCCTGCCGACGCTTGGCATCATGGATGCGTTCGGCGGCGCGGCGAATTGCGCGCTCATTCTCAATCAGATCCCGCACAAAACCGGGTTGACGGCGGATCTCAACCGTATCGGCAGCTTCTTCTCGCCGCGTGCACAAATCCGCATTGCCCGACACAATATCGATGGCACTGGAAAGTTCGAGGACCTGCCTGCCGCACTGGCGAACTTTCCCGTTCATTACGTCGATAACTTCCCACCCAACGTCGATGACCTGTGGCGTTCCCGCCGCCTCCTGCCTTCTGACCTGATCGACGCGCCGCCGCCGGGCTATGAACTGGCGACAGCCAAGATTGCGCTGCATCTGCTGCGGATCGCGGAATCCGAGCACTTTGCGGAGTGGCTCGGCGCGGCTGCCGCGATCCCCAAGCTGCGAGCTGCTGCCAAGGACGCGCTCAAATACACCCCGCCGTTGCCCGCCGAGCAGCTCACCAATGCCGTGCTGACCGCATACGACGGGTTGCAGCGCGCGATGCACAAGGTTCTGCACGCGCACTCCGACGCAGACTGCGTCACATCAGCGAGAGAGGCTCAGCACTACGATCGCGAGTACCGCGCGGCGAGAGCCTGATCCGCACGCGTCGGCTCGCTTGTTTTCCTGCCAGCGTCGTTCGAACCGACGTCGAACGGCGCTGACGTTCCGAGGTCAAGATTGTCGGCGCAGCGCACGATCAAATGCCCGAATTTACCCGATTGCCTTCTTAAAGTTGGTGGAGGGGAAAAGTGCAGGATGGGCCCGGTTAACCGGGCCGGCAGGTCGCCATTCCGCGCTGCGCTTGTCACGGCGACCTGAGGAAGCAGATCATGGCACGTAGCCCGAACAAATCTATCGCGTCGTCGCTCCAGACCCTGACGGTCGGCGCGCGCATGACGCTTGACGAAGTCGAGAAGATCGACGCCGCCGCCCGCGCGGCGCACCTTGACCGATCGGCCTATATCCGCCGCGTGTTGAAAGGGCGTGCCATCAGGTTCTACCCCATGGAGATGCTGCTCGCCGAGGCTGTCGCCTTGTTCTCCACGATGCGGATCAGCGTCGAGCTCGGCCGCACGGAAGGTCTCGCAGATGCATTCGATCGGCTCGATGCGCTGCTGGATCGAATGTGCGTCCTGAGCATGGAAGAGCCACGCCCGTGATTGCAAAGAGCATCGGCCTAAACAATCGGCGTGTGCGGCGTGCCGTCAATCGCGAACTCAGACGGAAGGGATTGCCGACAACAATCGTCTCGCCCGAGCAGGTTCGGGGTCGCGCGGCTGCCCTGACCGATTATCTCCGGGATGCCGATCCGACGCAGCTGCGAAGACTGGAACTGGCGGGTGAGAAGAGCCATGCTGCGCTGATCTACATCGCCGACGTCGCAGCGACGATTGCCGAACTACAGCGCGTCGAACCCGGCGAGAAGGTCGACGTCATCGGCTTCAGGAATTTCAGGAGCGACGACTTCATTCGATGCCAGCGCGAGATGATCGCGACGATGATGCGCTCGCCCGGCATCGATCCGCTCGAGCATTACGTCATCGCCTGGCAGGGCAATGAGCAGCCGACCCCTGAGCAGGTCCACCGCGTTGCCGAGATCTTTCTCGACGTGATGGGCCTGAGCGAGAACCAGGCGATCTACGCCGCTCATTCGAATACGGCCAACTATCACCTGCACATTGCCGCCAACCGTGTGCATCCGAAGACGCACCAACGCATTGCGGCGGGCGGCGACTGGCAGGTCGATATGATTCATCAGGCGGTCGCCATGATCGAATATGAACAGGGCTGGGCATCCGAGCCGAATGCGCTCTATCGTGCCAATGAACACGGCGTCTTCCACAAAGAAACTGGAATTCAGGTCCGGGATGCCACGGGGATCACTGGCCGATATCCCAGCAAGGAGCAGCGCGCCGATAGCCGTGAAGCATCGGCGGCCGAGAAGGAGAAGCTGCCGATCGAGGAACAACTGTCGGAGGGAGCGCGCGCCTACGAAAGACGGACTCAGCTCGCTTCTTTCGAGCGGCTCGCGAAGACGGTCGTCAAGCCGATCCTGCGGACGGCACGATCGTGGTCGGAGGTGCACGAACGCCTCGCCGAGCAGGGCTTCGAATATGAAACCGGCGGAACCGGCGCGCGTATCCGGTGGGCCGACCGCACCCTCGCCGCATCCACCGCGGATCGATCCGCTGCGCTCGGACAGATGGAAAAGCGATCCGGCTTCGGCCCTTTTGTCGCTCGAAATCCCTCGGTCGATGTTGTCGAGCGTCGCCCCATGTCGCTGACGGCGGACGAGGGGCCGGAGCGGTATTGGGCCGAACGACAAACCTATGCCGACGGCCTGGAAACCCTGAAGGGTCATCTTCAATCGCAAAGGGCCGCGATCGAACAGAACCTCGTCGCGATACAAGACTGCATGTCAGCCGACGTGATCGCGGTAGGTTGGGCGGACGCGGGCGCGATGCTGAACGTCGCGCGCGGCGTAGTGGGGCATGAGCATCGACGACTGACCACAGGCGTCGTCGAGCAGTTTAAGGCGGCTGCGAGCGCGTTGCCGACGATGCAGAACTTTCCAACGCTGGACGCCTGGTCTGCCGGTGCATCGGTTCCGGCCCTGCCATCCCTGGAAAACATCACCATGCCGGCCATATTCATGTCCTTGGGATATGGGTCGGCACCGCTATCGATCGACGTGCCCGGCTATCGTCGTGTCGCCGTTGGCCGCGCTTTTCATCATCTCGACGAACACGGGAAGGTCGCACTCCGGGATTTCGGCGACCTCCTCGTGGTCGATCAGGCGCACAAACCGGAAGCAGTTCGGGCGGCATTGCTGCTCGCGCAGAAGAAGTGGGGATCGGTTTCCATTGTCAGCGGTGACGCGGCGTTTCGCGCTCTGTGCGCTCGCCTGGCGGTTGAGGAGGGCGTGACGCTGACCGATGCATCGGCTCCGATCCAGGCCAAGTCCGCACAGCACCACGCGCAACTGCCGCCACCAATAGCGGAAAAAGATCGCTCTATCGCACTGACGTCAGACCAACCGGCCGGCAAGCAGATCACTGCGGAACCGCATATGCGCTTGCCGGATCTCGATGCGGTCACGATCTACGACGACTTCCCGTTCCTTCATGATCCGCCTGACGATGAAGACGGCGCAACGGTTCGACAGTTCGTCGGCCTCCACTCCTTCGTCGATGCTTGGCTGACCGTCTACAGGAGTGATGCTCAAGATTTCGTCCGGCTTCGACCGCTGGCCAGCCGCATCATGCGTAATGACGAAGCCCGCGCGATCGTGACACAGATGGGAGCCGAAGGCTGCGCGGAAGCGGACCGTATCGCCCAGCAGGCGCAGTTCCACCAACGTCAGCAGGCAGCGCGTCAGTTCGCGATACAGCGATCGTGAACCTCACTTCGCCCGCCTTCCGCGGATCGAGCCGAACTTCTGCCAATCCGTCGGGCGCAGCCGCAGCGGCATGACCGGCAGGTCCGGTAGCAGGTCGCCGAGCTTAGCGACCAGCGGCAGCAGCAGATCGAGGCCGGGCTCTTCTTCATAGGATGCGGCTGTCTCGCCATCGGGCACGTGACCGAGCAGATACTGGCGCAGCCCCGGATCGAACTTGCGGTCGCGCCAGAACGAGGCGACGCGGGTGCGGATCGAGTGGACGTCGACATCCTTGCGCCCGCGCTTCTGACTCGTACCGTTCGGGAAGTGGAAGTCGCGCAGCGGCTCGAACACCTTGTCGTAGAAGACGTGGTCGAAGCTCATGCTTGCCTTGGAATTGTAGAATTCGGGGAACAGCAGCTCGTGGCCCAGCTCGCGCATCGCGCGGACGTGGTCGAGGAAGCCGAGGCGGATCAGGGCCGGGCTGATCGGCACCTTGCGGTCCGACTGGCCGTTCTTGAGCAGGCGATAGGCGTTATCGCGGAAGTGGATGTAGGGGACCGGCGCGTCCTCATAGATGTCGGCCAGCATCAACCCGGCCGGCTCCTCCGACCGCCCGCCGGTGCAGATCACCAGCGGCAGCCCCCAATACATGCCATCGTGAAAAACGATGTCGCCGGGCACCAGCCGATTCCACAGCCCCTTGCAACCGGTCCAGACCGGCCCGGAAACGAGCGTTCGCAGATCAGCCTCCGCCCAGGGAAGGCGCTTGCCGCCCTTGCGGCCCTTCACCTTACGGCGCAGCTTGCCGAGATCGACGTCGGGCGTGACGTAGCCGTTGGCGTCGGCGAACTTGAACAACGCGCTGAGCCAGGTGACGTGCTTGTTGTGGGTGATGTCGCTGATGCCGACGGTCGGCAACAGCTCGCGCTCGGCGGCGACCGGATCACGCTTCCAGATCGCGCGGAGAGCATCGCCGCGTTCGATGACGGCGGTCATGCCGCCCTCGATGTCCTCGCGGGTATGGCCGTAGCGGGTCGGCAGCCGCGGAAAGAGCGCGGTCATCGCGCTGCACGACTGCTGGTCGATCTCCGACAGCATCAGGTCGCCGTTCGCGGCCAGGAACAGGTTCACGACCGCGTCGATGTCGCGACGGCGTTCGTCGCGCCACTCGCGATCGTCGATCTTCCGCTGAAGGCAGGTCGCGGCCAGCGTCGACAACGGCACGTCGATCTTCCCCGCGGCCCGGACGGCGATGGTCGCGACCGTCGCCACCGGCGTCGGAGCCGGCGCTGGCACCGGCGTCGTCTGGTGCGGAGTCGTCGGCTCCGCTGGCGGCGATGCCACCACTTCGCGAGCCGGAAGGTCGAGCAGCCGTCGTAGCGCGCCCGGCAGCGGCCAGACATCGGCTTCGGGGTTGGGCAGATCAAGCCCTTCGGTCGCGGCGAGACAGGCGTTGCGATAGGCAGCCGCTGCAACGCGCGACATCGTGCGCAGATTGTCTTCGGTCGGCTTGATCCCGGCGGATCGCAGGTAGCTTGCCAGATGGTTGTGACCGATCGGCGAGGCACCGTGATGCCGCGCCACCGTCACGAACAGGGCGTCCGCATCACGGGACGACAGGTCACTCTCGGCGAGCTGGTTCCGGAACGCCTCGTCCGCCTCGGGCGGCACGGGCGTCGAAGCGATCAGCGTGAAGTAACGAGCATAGGCAAGATTGATCGCGGCGTGCGCCTCGGCGCGGAACGGGGTCGCCGCCTGCTGGACGATGTAGCGGTCGAGTGACGCCTCGAACGCCGTCCGGTACACGGCCCGCATGTCGTCCGGCGCGATCCGTGTCCTCAGATCTTCGGCAACGCTCATCTCCACCCTCTTCATCTCCATCTCGAGATACCCGGCGCGGGCTCTGGCCTCGCGCGGGCATCGCGTTTTCAGCGACATCCGGATGGTTATAGGATCGTTAACGACGCCGACGAAGCGGACCGATCTACGCCACCACTGGGTGGTGCCGCGGGAATAGATGTTGGTGGCCATGCGCACTCCGGCTGGCATGGCGGGCACAATCGCGAGCACAGCGGCTGGCACAATTTCCGGCACAATTGTGCGAAACGATTCGCGACCAATTACCCGCCTCCTCAGAAAAGGCGGGCTTTCCGATCGATTCCGCTTGACAAAGCCGAAAATTGGTCGGGGAGACAGGATTCGAACCTGCGACATCCTGCTCCCAAAGCAGGCGCGCTACCAGACTGCGCCACTCCCCGACGCGAAGCGCGGCCCTAGTCGCAAATGCCGCGCGGTACAAGCGTTGGTGGGCCCGGCAGGACTCGAACCCGCAACCTAGCCGTTATGAGCGGCCAGCTCTAACCATTGAGCTACAGGCCCACGCTGTACGTGCGGAGCGATAGCGTCGGGCGCGGGGATTGCGCAAGGGCGATCATGCCCTGCCCGCTTCCCGCGCGATCAGGCGGAGTCGCGTTCGACCAGGATCGGCGACATGACGACCGAGGGCGCATCCTCGCCCGCGATCCGGCGGAACAGCGCGGACACCATTTCATTGGCGCCACGGGCGATATCCTGGCGGACGGTCGTGATGCGCGGCACGGCGCTGGACGACAGCGGCAGGTCGTCATAGCCGACAACCGGCAGGTCACCCGGCACGCGCAGGCCGCGGTCGGCCAGCACCCGCAGCGTGGTCAGCGCGATGACGTCGGACGCGGCGGCGATGCCGTCGATCTCGCCACCGACGCGATCGAGATGCGCGGCGATCTCCTGCTCCATGATGTCGGATGCGAGATGGGTGTCGAGCTGGATCGGCGGCTTGGCGATGCCGGCCATCGCCATCGCCTGCGCCACGCCTTCGCAACGTTGCCGGATTTCAGGTGCGCGCAGTTCGCCCAGAAACGCGATGCGCTTGGCCCCGCGCTCGATCAGCCGTTCGCCCGCCAGCCGGCCGCCGGCGATATTGTCGGTGCCGACCGCGCAATGCACCTGGCCGGGCAGGTTGCTGCTGCCCCACGCCACCAGCGGGCGGTAGCGGCGGGCGACACGCTCGATCGTGTGGAACTGGTCGGACTGGCCGATCAGCAGCACGCCGTCCATCATCCCCGAATCGACGATCCGTTCCAGCCAGTCGGTCGCGTCCGGGATGACGCGCGACAGCATCAGGTCGTAACCGTCCTCGGTAAGCCGGTCGGCGAGGAATCCGAGCATGGTCATGAAGAACGGGTCGGACAGATGCTGGCGCCGCTCATGGCCCAGCGGAACGACCACGCCGATCACGCCGGTGCGCTGCGTCCGCAACCGGCTGGCCATCTGGTTCGGGCGAAAGCTGTGTTCGGCGGCCAGCGCCTGGATGCGGTCACGGGTTTCGGCATTGACCAGCGACTTGCCGGCCAGCGCGCGCGATACCGTACCCGGCGACACCCCGGCCAGCCGCGCCAGATCGGCAATCGTTCGTACGGGGGAACGCGCTGTCGAATATTCGTCCATGGCGTACTTGTAGGAACATATTGGATTGTTCGGCCAGCGGAATGTGACCGCGAGCAGCATGGTTGCAAACGATTGCAGGGCCAAGTAACGGCGATTGTAACGACACGGCTTGTCGCGACCTCGGTCGCTGCGGCATGACCGGGTTCCAGCGGAAGAGGATCGATCGATGGTTGCGGACAGGATGGTGGCCGGTGTCGAACTGGGCGGGACCAAGTCGATCGCGGTGATCGGACGGGGCGACACGATCCTCGACAGCTTCCGCGTGCCGACCACGACACCCGGCGAAACATTGGGAGCGCTGGCCGCGAAGCTCGCCGAATGGCGGCGAATCCATCGTCCCGAAGCGATCGGCATCGCCAGCTTCGGGCCGATCTCGGTTGAGCAAGGGCGGATGCTGCCGACGCCCAAGCCGCATTGGGCGGGCGCGGACATCGTCGGCCCCCTTGCCGCCGGGTTCGACCGGGTGGCGTTCCATACCGACGTGACCGGCGCGGCGCTGGGCGAAGGGCGCCATGGCGCCGGCGTCGGCCTGTCCGATTTCCTCTATGTCACGGTCGGCACCGGGGTTGGCATGGGAATCATCGCCAACGGGCAGCCGGTCACCGGCATGATGCACCCGGAGGCCGGGCATATCCGCGTGCGACGTCGCGCGGGCGACGATTTTGCCGGTGCCTGCCCGTTCCATGGCGATTGTCTTGAAGGGCTGGTCAGTGGGCCGGCGATCGCCGCACGGGCGGGCAAGCCGGCGCATCTGCTGACGGCCGACGATCCGGCGTGGCGCGATGTCGCCGATGCGCTGGGCGAGGCGTTCGCGATGCTGTTCCTCACCCTGTCCCCTGCCCGCCTCATCGTCGGCGGTGGCGTCGGGCTGGGTCAGCCGCAGGTGCTGCCGATGGTGCGCGAACGCACGGTCGCGGCGTTGGCCGGCTATCTGGGCTTCGTCGACGAGCACTCGATCGCCGAGCGGATCGTGCGGGCGGGCTTGGGCGATGAAGCCGGCCCGCTCGGCACCTTGGTCATGGCGCAGGGCGTGCTCCCGGGCGCCTAATCCGCGTCGGACTTGTCGGTCCCGGTTGCGTCGTTGTGGGCGCCGCCCGGACCGCCATGATAGTCCTTTTCGCTCTGCCCGCCATCGAAGCGGCCGGCATCGCTGTCGTCATGCGGGTTGGGATAGGCGCCGCCGGCAGATTCGCCGCCGCTGGGCGAAGTATTGACGCCATCGGGTTTGGCGGCGTCGGAACCGCCACCGACCGCCTGATTGGGTTGCTTTCCGTCGTCGGTCATCGCGCGCTTCTCCTTGCCGTTCAGGGAGTTAACGCACGAAGACCGATGCCGGGTGCGTTACGCCAGCACGAAGCTGCCATTGACGCCGTCCGCCTCGGCCGATGGTGCGACCCAGATGCGGAAGCTGCCCGGTTCGACGGTCGGGCGATTCTGCGTGCCGATGAAGCGCAGATCGTCGGCGCGCAGGGTGAACTCCACGATCTTCGATTCACCGGGCGCTAGTGCCACCCGCTGAAACGCCTTCAGCTCGCGCACCGGACGGGTGATGCTGGCGGCAACGTCGTGGATGTAGAGCTGCACCACCTCGGTCGCGGCGCGGGTGCCGCTGTTGGTGATGCGCGCGCGGACCTTCAGCGCGCCGTCGGTGTTCAGCCGCCCGCCGCCGAGATCGAGGTCGCTATAGGCGATACGACCATAGGTCAGGCCGTGCCCGAACGGGAAGCGGGCGGCATTGGGCCCTTCGCGATAGCGCGCCTTATATTCGGCGAGCGGCCCCGGCGGGTTCGGGCGACCGGTGGTCTTGTGCGCATAATAATAGGGCTGCTGCCCGGTCGAATAGGGGAAGCTGACCGGTAGGCGAGCGGACGGCGACATGTCGCCGAACAGGATGTCGGCGGTCGCCGGGCCGCTCTGCGATCCCAGGAACCAAGTGACGAGGATCGCACGCGCATCCAGCACCGGCTTTTCCAGCACCATCGCCCGGCCGTTGCGCAGCAAGACGACGGTCGGCTTGCCGGTCGCGAGCACCGCCTGCGCCAGATCGAGCTGCGCCTGCGGAATACCGATATCGACCCGCGACTGCGCCTCGCCCGACATGCGCTGCGATTCGCCGATCGCCAGCAGCACCACATCGGCCTGCGAGGCGGCGATTACCGCCGCCTCGATCCCGCCGGGGATCGCATCGGTGATGCCCGATCCGTCGACGGCGGTGACCAGCGAGGGATCGGTAACCGCCGCGCGCACGCCGGTCAGCAGGTCGACCGCCTCGGCATCCGAACCATAGACGTTCCACGTGCCGATCAGTTCGCGCTGCCCCTGCACGAACGGGCCGATCAGCGCGATCTTCTTGCCCGACTTGGCCAGCGGCAGCAGGTCGCCGTCATTCTTCAGCATCACGATCGACCGCGCACCGGCCTCACGGGACAGCTTGAGGTGCGCAGCCGTCCGCACCCGCTGCTTTTCGCGGCGCGGATCGATCCGGCGGAACGGATCGTCGAACAGGCCGAGCTGCGCCTTCAAGGCCAGCACGCGGCGCACCGCCTGATCGAGCCGCGCCATCGGCACCTCGCCCTTCGCCACAAGGTCGGGCAAGTGCTTGATATAGAAACCCGACTGCATCGACATGTCGACGCCCGCCAGGAAGGCGAGCTTCGTCGCCTCGCGCGCATCGGCGGCGAAGCCGTGGGCGATCAGTTCCTCGTCACCGGTATAGTCGGACACGACCAGCCCGCCGAACCCCCACTCCTTGCGCAGGATCGTGTCGAGCAACCACGGATTCGCGGTCGCCGGCACGCCGGACAATTCGTTGAACGACGCCATCGTCGTCGGCGCACCGGCGGCGAAGGCGCTCTGGAACGGCGGGAAATAGGTTTCGCGCAACGTCCGTTCGGAGATATCGACCGTGTTATAGTCCAGTCCGGCCTCCGCCGCGCCATAGGCGGCGAAATGCTTCGCGCAGGCGGCAACGGCGTCGTCGGCGGTCAGCCCGCGACGGCCCTGGAAGCCACGCACCCGGGCATCGGCCATGACCTTGCCCAGCAGCAGGTCCTCGCCCGCCCCTTCGATACCGCGACCCCAGCGCTGGTCGCGGGCGATGTCGACCATCGGTGCGAAGGTCCAGTCGATGCCCGCCGCCGACGCCTCGACCGCCGCCGCGCGCGCGGTACGTTCGGCGAGGTCGGCGTCGAAGCTGCCCGCCTCCGCCAGCGGCATCGGGAACACGGTGCGGAAACCATGGATGATGTCGGCGGCGAACAGCAGCGGCACCTTCAGCCGCTGCTCGCGCATCGCGACCGTCTGCATCCGGCGCGCCATTTCCGCACCATTGCCGTTGAACACGCCGGTCAGCCGCCCGGTGCGAACCTGCGCCAGCTGCTCGTCGAACGTCGCGGTCGCGCTGATCGGGTTGAGCGCATTCGCGGCGCCCCCCGCCCAGGCGGCGGCCATCAACGTCAGCTGGCCGCATTTTTCCTCGACCGTCATCTGGCCGATCAGCGCCTCGACCGATGCCGGCAGGCGGTCGCCCGCCTGTGCCAGTAGCGCCCGAGCCGGTGACGCGCTCCACGCCGCCACGGCACCCGCGCCCATCAACCATGCGCGGCGCGAAATGCGGATGTCTTCCATGCGATCCCCTCTGTGTCGTTTGCGCAACGATCCAGTCGCGCCGGTGTTTCAAATCTGTGTTGTCGAATCTGGTGTTGAAGCGCGTTGTAGATTCATGTAACCGGTTACATCAAGAGCGAACGGCAGGCGGCCGTCGGATTCGTCGCGAATAGGCGCGGCGACGCAGGGAGTGGACCGAAAGAGCATGGCGAATGCCACCATCCGCGATGTGGCTCGCGCGGCGGACGTGTCCGTCGCTTCGGTTTCGCGCGTCCTCAACCGGCACGAAAACGTCCGCCCCGCGCTGCGCGAGAAGGTGGAGGCCGCCGCACAGGCGCTCGGCTATGTCCCGCATGCCGGAGCGCGCTCGCTCAGCCTGGCGTGGTCCAACGCGATCGGCGTGGTGTTGCCGGACCTGCACGGTGAATTCTTTTCCGAACTGCTGCGCGGCATGGACCGCGAGGCGTCGGAGCGCGGGCTGCAACTCCTGCTGTCCAACATGCATGCCGATCCGGCGCGCGGCGTCGAGGCGCTGCACACGATGCGCGGGCGGGTCGACGGGCTGGTGGTGATGGCACCGCATATCGACCCGGACCAGCTGTTCGGCCACCTGCCCCCCGGCGTCCCGGCGGTGCTGGTCAGCTGCGCCCCGCACCATCAGCCACGCCCCGAACTGCGCATCGACAACGCAGCCGGCGCGCGGACGATGGTCGAGCATCTGGTCGCGACCGGACGGCGACGGATCGTGCATCTGGCGGGTCCTGCCGGAAATATCGATGCCGAGGAACGACTTGCGGGATACCGTGCGGCGATGGCCGCCGCCGGCCTCGAATCCGTCGTCGAATATGGAACCTTTCTCGAAGAGTCGGGCGTTTCCGTAGCGGAACGACTGGTTCGGGAGGGGACGGATGTCGATGCGGTTTTCGCCGCGAACGACATGATGGCGATCGGCGCATTGATGGCATTTCGCCGCGCCGGCATCGCCGTTCCCGGGCGGGTGGCAATCGCCGGGTTCGACGACATCCCGCTCGCCCGCCTCATCTCGCCATCGCTCACCACCCTGCGAATCGACATCGCAGGTCTCGGTGAACGCGCGGTCGCGCGCCTGATCGAACAGATCGACGGCCGCGACGACCGCAGCGTCGAACTGCGCGCACCGATGCTGGTCGTGCGCGACACCACTTCACCAAGGGAAGACCCGGAAAACCGGGAACAAAGGGGAATATACGCATGAGGAAAACCATGATCCGCGCGGCGCTCGCCGCCGCGACGACGCTGGCCACGGGGGCGTTTGTCGCCCCGATGGCGGCGCACGCCCAGGTCGGACAGGCCTCGCTGCGCGGGACGATCACGTCGCCCGCGGATAACAAGGCGACCCAGGTCACCGCGGTCGAAGTCGCGACCGGCATCCGCCGTACCGCCACGATCGCGGCCGACGGGACGTACAACTTCGCCTCGCTGCGCGCCGGCACCTATCGGCTGGAAATCCAGCTGACCAACGGCACGCGCAATTCGGACGAATTCACGCTGCGCGTCGGCCAGAATGCGGGCCTCGACCTCGACCTGACGACCGCCGCCGCCGCTCCGGCCGGTGAGACGACCGAAACCGATCCGGGCAGCGTCGCGTCGAACGACGAGGAAATCATCGTCACCGGCAGCCGCATCCGCACCCTGTCGGGCGGTCAGGTCGGCATCAACATCACGCAGCGCCTGATCGAGCAGCTGCCGCAGAACAACCGCAACTTCCTCGCCTTCGCCGATCTGGCGCCGGGCGTCCGCTTCGTCGAGGAAGGCGCCAACGGCCAGGCCCGCCTGCAGGGCGGCGCACAGCGGTCGAACTCGGTCAACGTGTTCATCGATGGCGTCAGCCAGAAGGATTACGTCCTGAAGAACGGCGTCACCGGTCAGGATTCGTCGCCGGGCAACCCGTTCCCGCAGCTCGCCATCGGCGAATATCAGGTGCTGTCGTCGAACTATAAGGCGGAGTTCGACCAGGTCAGCTCCGTCGCGATCGTCGCCGGCACCAAGTCGGGCACGAACGAGTTCCATGGCGAAGGCTTCATCGATTACACGAACCAGGATCTGCGCGACCGCCGTCCGACCGAACTGTTCCCGACCCGCGTCGCCAAGGTCGATACCAAGGACATGCAGTACGGCGTCGCGCTGGGCGGTCCGATCATCAAGGACGTCGCGCACTTCTTCGTCACCTACGAAGGCAAGCGGCAGGAACGCCCGGTCGACGTACTGCCGGGCAACGGCGTCGACATCAACGTGATCCCCGCCGACCTGCGCTCGCGCTTCGGCAACTTCACCAACACGTTCAACGAAGACCTGATCTTCGGCAAGATCGACGTCTCGCCGACCGCGGAAGACCTGTTCGAATTTTCGGGCCGGTACCGCAAGGAAAGCGGTGACGACCTCGGCAGCGGGATCAGCGCGTTTTCGACCCGGACCAACAATTCGGTGAAGGACATTCGCGGCCTTGCCCGGTGGCAGCACACCGCCGACAACTGGATCAACGACTTCCGCGTGTCGTACGAGGATGTGGTCTGGTCGCCGCGCCCGGTCGAACAGTCGATCAACCAGTTCTTCCAGCGTACCGAAATCACCGGCACCAGCACGCGGCGCATCGACCTGTTGCGCATCGGTGGCGGCACCAACTTCCAGGAAAAGGGCCAGAAGGGCTGGACCGTCCAGAACGACTTCACCTTTACCGGCCTTGAAGGACACACCTTCAAAACGGGCGTGAAGGCGAAGTGGGTCAACCTGAACACGCTCGAACAGAACAACATCAACGGTTCCTATACCTATGATGTCAACCTGTTCAGTCAGAACGGCTTCCAGACCGATGTTCCCTACCGTCTCGTATTCGGCGCTCCCAGCGGCTTCGGTAGGTCGAACATCGAATCGAAGAACTTCCAGTTCGGCATCTACGCGCAGGACGATTGGGACGTTACCGATCGCCTGACGCTGAACCTGGGTGTGCGCTGGGATTACGAACGTACTCCGGCGTTCCTCGACTTCGTGACGCCGCAGTCGAACCTGACGGCGATCTCGGCCGCGCAATATCCGAACCTGCAGAACGCCGATTACAACATCAACGACTATATCTCGACCGGCAACAACCGGAAGGCGTTCATGGGCGCCATCCAGCCGCGCGTCGGCTTCACCTATCGCGTCGACCAAGATGGCCGTTTCACGGTCTTCGGCGGCTTCGGCCGGTCGTACGACCGCAACCAGTTCGACTTCCTCCAGCAGGAATTGTCGGTCGGTGCGTTCCAGCAACGCACTTTCCTGTTCCAGGGCGCGGACCAGCTGAACCCGTGCACGCCGTCCTCGACCTGTATCGCGTGGAACCCGATCTATCTGACCGCGGAAGGCCGCGCGCAGTTGGCATCGAGCAGCACGGGCGGCGGGCGCGAACTGCGCTTCATCAAGAACGATCTGAAGATGCCGTATTCGGACCAGTTCTCGCTGGGCTTCCGGTCGCGCTTCAACCCGATCGAACTCGAAGTCGGCTATCAGCATATCTCGAGCCGCGACGGCTTCGTGTATCTGCTGGGTAACCGTCGTCCCGACGGGTCGTTCTTCGCGCCGGCTCCGACTGCCCAGAACCCGACGCCGCAGTCGCCGTTCGGCTTCACGCCGCCGGGCTTCGGTTCGATCATCATCGGCGACAACGGTCTCAAGACCGACGCGGACTCGGCCTATGTCAAGCTGACCAAGCCGTATTCGCCGACGTCGCCGTGGAGCCTCGACGCGACCTACACCTTCACCGAAGCGTCGGAAAACCGGCAGTTCGGCGAAACCTTCAGCCTCGATTTCCCGTCGATCGACGACTACCCGACGCTGCGGTCGGCCGGCGTGCCGCGCCATCGTTTCGTCATGGCGGGTAGCGTCGACACGCCGATCGGCCTGACGCTGTCGAGCAAGTTCTCGATCGAGTCGCCGATGTTCATGGTGACGTCGTTCGACAGCTCGAACCCGTACCAGCGCAACTTCGTCGGTCGGTTCCGCGACAGCCTCGGCGATCAGTGGGGCCGTCGTCAGCTCGACGTCGCCGCGACGAAGTACATCCCGATCCGGTTCGTCAACGATACCGCACGGATCCGCTTCCGCGTCGATATCATCAACCTGATGAACGATCGCAACTATATCGACTTCAACAACAGCCCGCTCGACAACAGCCGCACGGACGGCACGCAGTCAGTCTATGGCGAGCGGTCGTCGTTCAGCATCGGCGGCAACCAGCCGCGCACGATCAAGCTGTCGGCGGGTTTCAACTTCTAACCCCTTCCCTCCCCCTGCCGGGACAGGCTCCCCGCCTGTCCCGGCTTTTTTGTGACTGCTCAACTCAAGGGGCCTGCAACGTGATCGATCGCCGCTTCTTCCTTGCCGCCAGCACCGCCGCGCTTGTCGGGGCCTGCACGCCACGGACCGGGATCGCACCCGCCCCTGCCAGCAATCCCGATCTTCTGTCCGATATTCAGGAGCGGGCGTTCCGCTTCTTCTGGGACACGACCGATGCCGCGACCGGCCTTGCGCCCGATCGCTGGCCGACGCCCAGCTTCGCCTCGATCGCCGCGATCGGCTTTGCGCTGACCGCCTATGGCGTCGGCGAGAAACATGGCTGGATCACCCGCCAGCAACATGCCGAACGCACGCTCACCACGCTCGAATTTCTCGCCCGGGCGCCGCAGGGCGACGGCGAGACCGGGTTCAGCGGCTATAAGGGGTTCTTCTACCACTTCCTCGGCGTGACTCAGGGGCTGCGTTTCGCCCGGTGCGAGCTGTCGACGATCGACACCGCGCTGCTGCTCGGCGGCGTGCTGTTCGCACAAAGCTGGTTCGACCGTGCTGACCCGACCGAGACACGCATCCGCGACCTTGCCGAGCAGCTCTATCGCGCGGTCGAATGGGACTGGATCGTGCCCCGCCCGCCGTTCGTGTCGATGGGCTGGCACCCGGAGAGCGGCTTCATCCGCTCCGACTGGAACATCTATAACGAGGGCATGATCCTGTACGTGTTGGCGCTGGCCAGCCCGACGCATCCGCTGCCGGCCGAAACCTGGGCGCAGCTGACGCAGCAGTTCGACAAGAGCTGGGGCAATCGCTGGGGTGAGCCGCACCTGCAATTCGCGCCGATGTTCGGCCATCAGTACAGCCATGTCTGGATCGATTTCCGCGGCATCCGCGATCCCTATATCGCGTCGAAGGGCATCGATTATTTCGAGAACAGCCGCCGCGCGACCTATGCCCAGCGCGCCTATGCCAATGAGAATCCGGGGCAGAAGGTCGGCTATGGCGACGACTGCTGGGGCCTGACCGCCTGCGACGGACCGGGCGATTTCAAGGTGACGATCGACGGGCGGGTGCGCGAATTCTACAGCTATTCCGCGCGCGGGCCGGGCGAGCGTGACGACGGGACGGTCGCGCCCACCGCGGCACTGGGATCGATCGCGTTTGCGCCCGAGATCGTCGAGCCGATGATCGGAAAGATGCACGCGCGCTATGGCGCCGGTATCTATGACAGATACGGCTTCCTCGACAGCTTCAACCCGACGCTGACCCGCACCGACGAACCGCTCAAGCATGGCAAGCTGGTGGCGGGCGTGGGCTGGGTCGATGGCGATTATCTGGGCATCGACCAGGGGCCGATCGTGCTGATGATCGAGAACCGCCGGTCGGGGATGATCTGGGAGGTGATGCGGCGCAATCCGCATATCCGCCGCGGGCTGGAGCGCGCCGGGTTCAAGGGGGGCTGGCTGGCGTGATCCCGGTCGTCCTGCTCGCTGCGGCGGCACAGGCGCAGCCGCTCGACCGCTTCGACGATGTGGCGGCATGGCGCGCGGCATCGTCGGACGGGGTCAGCGCGACGGCGACTGCGGTGCCCGGCGTGACGGATAAGGCGCTGCAACTGCGCTACGATTTCGCCAAGGTGTCGGGCTATGCGTTCGTGCGGCGGACGCTGCCGATCACCTTCCCGCCCAACTGGGAAATGCGGCTGAAGGTTCGCGGCACCGGCGGCGTCAACGACCTGCAGATCAAGTTCACCGACGCCGATGGCACCAATGTCTGGTGGGTGACCAAGCCCAATTTCCGTCCCTCCGCCGAATGGCAGGAACTGCGCATCCGCCCGCGCGACGTGCAGTTCGCCTGGGGACCGACCACCGACAAGACGCTGAAAGCCACGCAGGCGGTCGAGATCGTCGTGGTGCGCGGGCGAGACGGCGGGGCAGGCACGATCGAGGTCGACGACTGGACCTTCGAAGCCCTGCCCCCGCCCCGCCCGCTGCCCGCCCCGGTGGCGAGCGATCCGCGCGCGATCGATGGCGACCGGACGACCGCCGCCAAAGGACCCGTGACGATCGACTTCGGTGGCCAGCGCGAACTGGGTGGGCTGGTGCTGCACTGGGCGGGTGCTGCGACCGCCTACGCCATCGAGGCAAGCGACGACCGCCGCCGCTGGCGCACGCTGCGCAGCGTGCGCCACGGCGATGGCGGCGGCGATCCTATCGCGCTGCCCGATACCGAAACGCGCTATCTGCGGATCGGCGGGGCAAAGGGGCTGGCCGAGGTCGAGGTCAAGGATCGCTCCTGGGCGGAAACGCCCAACGCTTTCGTCGCCGATCTTGCCCGCAACGCCCCGCGCGGACGCTTCCCACGCGGCTTCACCGAACAAAGCTATTGGACGCTCGTCGCCAGTGATGGCGGTGCGGTCAGCGGGCTGATCGGCGAAGATGGCGCGATCGAGATCGCGAAGGGCGGTTTCTCGGTCGAACCTTTTGTGGTGGAAAATGGCCGGACGATCGCGTGGAGCGACGTCGCGACCGGTCATTCCCTTGAAAACGGCTATCTGCCGATACCCCATGCGCTGTGGACCGCCGCCGGGTGGACGCTCGACACCAGCCTGTTCGCCGATGCCGACAGCAAGCGGCTAATGGCGCGCTGGACGCTCAAGAACACCGGCGACGTCGCGCGCACGCTGCGACTGGTGCTGGCGGTGCGGCCGTTCCAGGTGAACCCGCCTGCGCAGTTCCTGAGCCAGCGCGGCGGGGTCAGTCCGATTGCGACGCTGGCATGGGACGGCAGCGCGATGGCGGTGACGACGCCCGGCGCGATTGCCGGCGATGCGGCGGTAACGCGGCGGCTGTTCCCGCTGACCGCCCCGGCGCAGGCTTGGGCCAAGCCGTTCGATCAGGGCGCGCTTGCCGACCCTGCCGAACCGGGCAAGGCCATGCGGGTCGAGGATCCGACGCAACTCGCCTCGGGCGGGTTGGCCTATGACATCACGCTGGCGCCCGGCGAAAGCTGGAGCACGGCGATGGCACTGGGCGGCGACGCGTCGGTCACGCAGGCCGCGCTGGACAGCGCGCATGCCGCGACACGCGCCAGCTGGCAACGGACGCTGGGCGCAGTGACGATGAACGTGCCGACGATGAAGCAGCCGCTGGCCGATACGGTCAAGTCGGCGCTGGCGCAGGTGCTGATGAGCCGCGACGGACCCGCGCTGAAGCCCGGCACGCGTTCCTATGATCGCAGCTGGATCCGTGACGGCGCGATGATGACCGAGACGATGCTGCGCATGGGCGTCGTTGCGCCGGGTCGCGCGTTCGCCGACTGGTACGGCCCGAACCTGTTCGCCAACGGCAAGGTGCCGTGCTGTGTCGATGCGCGCGGGCCGGACCCGGTGCCGGAAAATGACAGTCACGGGCAGTATATTCACCTCGTCACCGACCTGTACCGCTATACCGGGGACAAGGCGGCACTGGAGCGCGACTGGCCGAAGCTGGACGCGGCGCGGCGCTATATGGAAAGCCTCGCCCAGTCCGAACGGACCGCTGCCAACCAGACGCCCGAGCGGCGGATGCTGTACGGGCTGATGCCGCCGTCGATCAGCCATGAAGGCTATTCGGCCAAGGCGCAGTACAGCCTGTGGGACGATTTCTGGGCGCTGACCGGGTATAAGGACGCCGCCTTTGCCGCGCGGGTGCTGAACAAGCCCGAGGCGGCGGAGATCGAAGCGCAGCGCGACCGGTTCCAGCGTGACCTACACGCCGCGATCGCGGCGGCAGTCCGGTTCTGGAAGATCGACTATATCCCCGGTGCGACCAGCCTGGGCGATTTCGACGCGACCTCGACCACCATGGGGCTCGATCCGGCGGGCGAACAGGCGCGGCTCGACCCGAAACTGCTGGCTAATACCTTCGACAGGCAATGGCGGCGGGTGATGACGCGGCCGGTCAGCAGCGACTGGAGCGATTACACGCCCTATGAACTGCGCAACGTGTCGGCGATGGTCCGGCTGGGCCGGCGTGAGCGGGCGAACCGGATGCTCGATTTCTACATGGGCGACCGGCGGCCGGGCGGGTGGAATGGCTGGGCAGAGGTGGTCGGGCGCGATCAGCGTGAAATCCGCTTCCTGGGGGATGTGCCGCATGCCTGGGTCGCATCGGACTATACTCGCGCCGCGCTCGACCTGTTCGCCTATGTCGATCAGGACGCCCAAGCGATCGTACTGGCGGGTGGGCTGGACGACGACTGGCTGGCCGAGAAGGGATCGGACGTGCGCGGCCTGCGCACCCCCTATGGCACCGTCGATCTCGCCATCCGTGCCGACGGCGACGCGGTCGTCGCGACCATCGGCGGCGGAGCGATGCCGCCCGGCGGCTTCGTCCTGCCCTGGCCACTGAGCGGCGAAGCCGGCCGGGCGACGATCGACGGCAAGGCGGTGAAAATCGCCAGCGACGGCCTGCACATTCCGGCGCGAAACGGACCAATTTCCGTCAGGATGGAACGGCGACGCTGACATGTCGTTTCGTATCCGTGTCGTATAATGCGACGCGGGGCGAAGGGGGATTATGCGCGGCGTCAGGGCCAGTGTAGGTGCAGCCGCGTTGCTGCTGCTGGGGGCGTGCAACCGTCACCAGTCGGCGCTCGACGTATTCGGCGACGAAGCCGCGACCGTCCGTCACCTGACCATCATCATGCTGATCGGCGCGATCGTCATCGCCGCCGGTGTCGCGGGATTGATGATCGCCGCCGTCCGCGCGCCGGAGGGCAAGCTGACGCTGAAGGGCGGCATGCGCCTGATCGGATGGCTGGGCGGCGTGCTGCCGGTCGTCGTGCTGCTCGGCCTGCTGCTCTACAGCCTGCCCGCCATGCGGCCGCTGCCCGTGGCACGGGACGACCTGCGCATCGCGGTGGAGGGCGAACAATTCTGGTGGCGCGTCCGCTACCAGCCGCCGGGCAGCCCGCCGGTCGTCACCGCCAATGAAATCCGCATTCCCGTCGGCCGCACCGTGCAGTTCGACCTGACCGCCGGCGATGTGATCCACAGCTTCTGGATCCCCGGTCTTGCCGGCAAGATGGATATGATCCCCGGCCGCACCAACCGGCTGATCGTCCGCGCGACCAGGGCCGGCACCTTCCGCGGCGTCTGCACCGAATTTTGCGGGCTCAGCCATGCGCTGATGGCGTTCGACGTGGTCGCGATGGAGCCGGCGGCGTTCGATGCGTGGCTGGCGAACGAGCGTCGCCCCGCCACCCCGGCCGCGGACACGGCAGGCGGTGCGCGCGCCTTTGCCGCCAATGGCTGCACCGGCTGCCATGCCATCGCCGGAACCGGGGCGGCCGGGCTGATCGGTCCCGACCTGACCCATATCGGCAGCCGCGCGTCGCTGGGCGCCGGAACGACGCCGATGACCCGCGATGCCCTGGTCCGCTTCATCAAGGACGCCCCGGCGGTGAAGCCCGGTGCCCGCATGCCCGCCTATCCGCAGCTGCCCGTGCAGGACGCGCAGGCGATCGCCGCCTATCTGGAAAGCCTGAAATGAGCCTGCACGCGCAAGACGATCCCGCGCTCCGCGCCGCGCAGGAGGACCGCCTGCGCGAAGTGTGGAAGGCGCCGCAGGGCATTTTCCTGCGCTGGACCGACTGCAACAACAACCGGGTCGGCGTATGGTACACGCTGACCGCGTTCGGCTTCATGCTGTTCGCGGGCGTGCTGGCGCTGATCATGCGCACGCAGCTGGCGGTGCCGGAAAACGATCTGGTTTCGGCGAACACCTTCAACCAGCTGTTCACGCTGCACGGCTCGATGATGATGTTCCTGTTCGCCGTCCCGATGTTCGAGGCGGTGTCGATCATCCTCTTGCCGCAGTTGCTGGGCGCGCGCGACCTGCCCTTCCCGCGCCTGTCCGCCTTTGGATACTGGTCGTTCCTGCTGGGCGGGGTGTTCGTCGGCGGGTCGATCTTCTTCAACGCCGCGCCCGATGGCGGGTGGTTCATGTACCCGCCGCTCACCACGCGCACGGACCTGTCGGGGCTGGGTGCCGATATCTGGATGCTGGGGCTGAGCTTCATCGAGGTGTCGTCGGTGGCGGCGGCGGTCGAGCTGATCGTCGGCGTGCTCAAATGCCGGCCGCCGGGCATGCGGCTGAACCTGATGCCGCTCTACGCCTGGTACATTTTGGTCGTCGCGGTGATGATCCTGTTCGCCTTCCCGCCGCTGATCGCGGGTGACGTGCTGTTCGAAATGGAGCGGTTGCTCAACTGGCCGTTCTTCGACGCGACACGCGGCGGCGATCCGTTGTTGTGGCAGCACCTGTTCTGGATCTTCGGCCACCCCGAAGTCTATATCGTCTTCCTGCCGTCGATCGCGCTGTTCGCGATGATGATCCCGACTTTCGCGCAGCGCCATCTGCTGGGCTATCCGTGGATCGTGCTGGCAGCGGTCGGCACCGCGTTCCTGTCGTTCGGGCTTTGGGTCCACCACATGTTCGCGACCGGCTTGCCCAAGATCAGCCTCGCCTTCTTCTCGGCTGCGTCCGAAGCCGTCGCGATCCCGACCGGTATCCAGATTTTCGCGTTCATCGCGACGCTCTGGGCCGGCAAGGTCAAATGGTCGACGCCGCTGCTCTACGCCAGCGGATCGCTCGCCATCTTCGTGATCGGCGGTCTGACCGGCGTGATGGTCGCGATCGCGCCGTTCGACTGGCAGGCGCACGATACCTATTTCGTCGTCGCCCACCTGCATTACGTGCTGATCGGCGGCACGCTGCTGCCGCTGTTCGGCGGTCTCTATTATTACTGGCCATTGATCACCGGTAAGAAGCTGTCGGACAAGCTCGGTCGCACCGCCTTCTGGATGTTGTTCGTCGGCGCGAACCTGACCTTCTTCCCGATGCATTTCAGCGGCCTGTACGGCATGCCGCGCCGGGTGTTCACCTATCCCGGCGAACTGGGCATCGATTATCTCAACCTCGCCTCGACCATGGGCGCCTATCTGTTCGCGCTGGGGACGTTGGTCGTGTGCATCGACCTGGCGCGCTCGCCGTGGCGGGAGAAGGCAGCGCGCAATCCGTGGAATGCCGGGACGCTCGAATGGCTCGCGCATCCGGATGACGAGGATTGGGGCATCCGCTCGGTTCCGCTGATCGAAAGCCGCTACCCGATCTGGGACCAGAAGGATTTCGTCAAGAAGGTCGACGAAGGCCGCTACTTCCTGCCCGATGCGGAGGAAGGCCGGCGCGAGACGATCGTGACGACGGTGCTCGACGCGCGACCGCTCTATGTCGTGCGCCTCGGCACGCCCAGTTGGGTCCCGATGCTGACCGCGATCGCGCTGGGCAGCGTGTTCATCCTGACGACCTATCACCTCTATTGGTGGTCGCTGGCCGGCGCGATCGCGACGCTGGGCTTCGTCCTCTACTGGCTGTGGACCGGCACCGCCGAAATCCCCGAAAAGCCGTCCAAGCCGATCGGCCATGGCATCGAACTGCCGCTCTATGTCTCCGGTTCGGCGGCACCCGGATGGTGGGCGATGTTCATCACGATGATGGCGGATGCCACCGCCTTTTCGGGGCTGGTGTTCGGCTATTATTTCTTCTGGACGGTGCATCCCGACTTCCCGCCATCGGGTCCGGGCATGGACGGGCCGGGCACCTTCTGGCCGATGGCGGCGCTGGGGGTCGCAGCGCTGAGCTGGGCTGCCACCGTCGCGGCGCGGGAAAGCAACAGGCGCGGTGGGGTCGGCGCCGCGCGCGGACTGCTGGCGATCGGCATCGTGGCCAGCCTTGTCGGTATCTGGACCGGGTTGCAGGGGCCGCTGACCACCGGGCTCGACCCCGAACTGCACAGCTATCCCGCGATCGTGTGGGTCCTGGTGATCTGGACCACCGTGCATGCCGGGGTCGGTGCGATCATGCAGGCCTATACGCTGGCGCGCAGCATCGCCGGACGGATGACGCCGACCCATGATGCCGACCTGCGCAACATCACCGTGTACCAGCATTTCATGGCGCTCACCGCCATCGTCACCTATGCGACGATCGGCCTGTTCCCGGGGGTCGCATGAAGCGCGGGTTCCACGGTATGGTGGCCAAGCTGAAGGTCACGCTCTGGTCGCTGATCGTCCCGCCGACGGTGTGGGCAGTGCATTTCCTCTTCTCCTATCTCTGGGCGGCGATCCACTGCGCCAAGGTCGGGGGGTTCCCGCGCCTGCCGATCCTGTACGCGGTCGGCACCGTGGTCGCGCTGGCCCTGATCCTCGCGGCAGGGATCGTCGCGCATCTCCAGTCGCGCGTGCCGGGCGACCCGGCCCCGCATGAGGAAGGCACCGACAGCGACCGCATCCGCTTCTTGGCCTTTTCGACCGTATTGCTGGCCGCATTGAGCTTCGTCGGCGTGATCTTCACCGCCGCGCCGGTGCTGTTCCTCACGGATTGCCGATGAAGCGGATCAGCCTGTTCGCCGGGCTGGTGCTGCTGCCGCTCGGATGGCTGGCGGCAGCGCAGGCGGGGATGGTCGGGCACATGGCCGGGCACATGATCGCCGTCGCCATCGCCGCGCCGCTACTGGCGTTCGGCCTCGCCGACAGCCGGTTCGACCCGGCACGGCGCTGGCCGACCATCGTGACGCCGCTCGCCATGTCGCTGGTGGAGCTTGCGACCGTTTGGGGCTGGCATCTGCCCGCGCTCAGGATGCTGGCGGACACGCATGTGGCGGCGATGGTCGTCGAACAGGCGATGTTCCTCTTGGCCGGGTGGCTGCTCTGGGCCGCCGTGCTCGGCACCGGGCCGGATCGCCGTGCGGCGGGGGTCGGTGCGCTTCTGCTCACTTCGATGCACATGACCCTGCTCGGCGCGCTGATCGGCCTCGCGCCGCGCCCGCTCTATCCGGCGATGGCGCATGGACATCACGACGCGCTGGCCGATCAGCAGCTGGGCGGCGTCGTCATGCTGATGATCGGCGCGGCCAGCTATTTCCTCGGCGGCCTTGCCTTGCTCGCCACCCTATTGCGCCATCCGGAGCCGACGCCATGACCATCCGCCTCACCTGGAAGCGCGTGATCCTGACCCTGCTCGGCCTCTTTGCGCTCGGCATGGCATACGCCTGGTCGGGGCTGTTCAACGTCGCCGCATCGTCGGGGCATTGGGCGATCAGCGACTGGTTCCTGCATTGGGTGATGCGCAATTCGGTGCAGACCCGCGCCGCCTTTTCGACGCCCCGCGACGCGAAGGACGATAGCGGCCTCGTCAGCGCGGCGGGCTATTATGCCTCGTCCTGCGCGTCGTGCCACGGCGCACCGGGCGTCCGTCCGCTGCCGCTGATGCAGGCGGCGACGCCCCCCGCCCCCGACCTGTCGAAGAATGCGAAGGAATGGACCGACCGCCAGCTCTTCTGGATCCTGGAACATGGCGTGAAGTTCAGCGGCATGCCCGCCTGGGCTGCAAAGGACCGGCCGGACGAGGTAAAGCGCATGGTCGCCTTCGTCCGCCTGCTGCCGACGATGACTCCCCAGCAATATCGCGTGCTGGCGGGGAGCAATGCGCAAGGGTTCGGGGCGGCAAACGGCCGGTTCGACAGCTGCGCCGGTTGCCACGGGACGGACGGTCTCGGCCGCGGGCAGCCCGACATTCCGGTCCTCGCCGGGCAGAACCCCGCCTATCTCGCCGCCGCGCTCGAAGCCTATGCCACCGGCCGCCGCCAGAGCGCGGTGATGGGCAACGCCGCCGCGCAGCTGACGCCCGAAGAGCGCGTCGCCCTGGCGCAGCGCTTCGCCGCCATGCCCGGCATCACGCCGGGGCGGGGCGGCAATGGCGATGCGGCAGCGCGCCGGATCGTCGAACGCGGCCTGCCGGAAAAGCAACTGCCCGCCTGCCGCAGCTGTCACGATGCCGCCGGGGCCAAGCGTTTCCCGGTCATCGACGGCCAGCGCGCGGTCTATATCGCCGAACGGCTGCGCCACTGGCGCGGCGAGAAGGAGGTGGTCGACGCGCGCAAGGATCAGGCGACGATGCCGGTCATCGCACGGCGTATTCCGGAGGACATGATCGAACCCGTCGCGCGCTATCTGGCGGGGGAGTGAGCGGCGATTGCCAGCGCGGATCGGTTTCACCTTCACAACGTCACCCCGGACTTGATCCGGGGTCCCGCTTCTTTCCGACGGTAGCAGAAGAAGCGGGACCCCGGGTCAAGCCCGGGGTGACGAACCAGGGTATCGGCGGCAGCACCCTGATCAGGCCACAGAACGTTGGCGCGCCAACGCAATGACAACGGTTCAGTCCGAACGGAAACCGCTCTAGGATGCGCCCGATGGCCCCCGATTTCGACCTCGACCCGCAAACGGTCCTGCGCGCCTATGCCAGCGGCATCTTTCCGATGGCCGACGACCGCGATGCGCCCAGCATCTACTGGGTCGAACCGAAGCTGCGCGGCGTGCTGCCGCTCGACGGGTTCCACCTGTCGCGGTCGCTGCGAAAGCTGATTGCGTCGGACCGGTATCGCGTCACCGCCGACGTGGCGTTCGAGGATATCATCGAACTCTGCGCGCAAAGCGCGTCGGACCGGCCGGAGACATGGATCAACGGCACGATCGAGCGCGCCTTCCTCCGGCTGCACGAAATGGGGTTCGCCCATTCGGTTGAAGTGTGGGACGGCGACCGACTGGCCGGCGGCCTCTACGGCCTCGCGCTGGGACAGGCGTTCTTCGGCGAATCGATGGTCAGCCGCGCGCCCAGCGCGTCGAAGGTCGCGCTGGCATGGCTGGTCGCGCGGCTTAAGGTCGGCGGCTTCCGGCTGCTCGACTGCCAGTTCCAGACCGATCATCTGGCGACGATGGGCGCGGTCGAAATCCCGCGCGAGGCTTATTCGGCGCTGTTGTCCGACGCGCTCGGGATCGATTCGGCGGGCACCGGACTGGTGTCGGGCGCGTTCGACGCGCTCGACCGGCGTGGCGCGCTGGCCGCCGGTGCCGCCCCCGCCCCGGCCGATACCGTGTCGGGACCGGTGTCGGGGAAGGACATCGTGCAGCTCTTGGGCCACACGTCATAGATCGGGTGGAGCACGACGTTCAGCGCCGGACGCTCCTTGAACAGCCAGCCCGAAAAGGCACGCCGCCACTTCGCGTCCGCCCCGCGCACGTCCATCTGCACGAACGCGCCGGTATATTGCTCCTGCTCCCAGGGCGCGGTGCGTTCGCATGCGCGCAGGCGGATGATCACGTCGCCGACGCGCGTCGCCTGTCCGGGCTTCAACGTGAGGTCGCGGGTTTCGCCGTTGCGCTTGTTGAGCAGGCCGACCACCGCGACGCGCTCGGCCATCGGCGTGGCACCGGCGAGCAGGCGGCTGTCGAGGCCGGCATCGACGCTGACGACTTCCGGCGCACCGGGGCGGGGACGGACCGATTCGGGAACCGAGATCTCCGCGTGCGGACCGGTCGACGGCGCCTGTCGCGACTGCCAGCTACGCCAGCCGAACCAGCCGCCGACCGCCAGCAGGACCGCGATCGCCAGCCCGGCCAGCCAGCGGCGGAAATTCACGCGTCGGGGCTCCACGCCTCATAATCGCCGGTGGCGCGCACGCGGGCGCCGCCCTTGTCGAGCACGCCGGGCGGACGATAGGCGAGCGCGGTGCCGGTCTGGTTGGGGACCGGCGGCTTCTGCCACTGGCGCACCGGCGGCAGCGACTGATCGGGCGTGCCCTCGATCTGGTGGTGCAGCCAGCTGAACCATTCGGGCGGCACGCGGCTCGAATCGTTCGATCCTGCATAGATCACCCAGCGGCGCGGATTGCCCGCGGTGTCGCGACCGCCCTCATAATAGGCGTTGCCGAGGTCGTCGGTGCCGACCTGCGTCTTGCCGCGCAGCCCGAGCCAGGTGCCGAAGGTGGCACCGTTCCACCAGGTGAAGACGTTCGCGAGGATTCCCATGCGCGACCGCTTAGCGTGTGGCTGCGCACACGACAATGGGGTGGATCATTTCCATGACACCTTGTCGCCCGCCGCGATACCCAGTTCGGCGGCACGCCCGCCGCCCAGTTCCAGCACCGCCGACACGGGTTCGCCCGAAGGGACCGGCGCTTCGGAAAACGGCACGGTATTCTCGGCGATGGTCGCGATGGTGCGGTCGGGGCGGATGAACAGGATGTCGAGCGGGCTGGGGGTGTTGCGCATCCAGAAATTGGCCACGCGCGGCGGTCCGCCATCGGGAGGATAAGGCGCGAACAACATGCCGGCATCGGGGGCCAGCGGTGGGCGGTACATCAGTCCCTGCTGCTGCTGCGCCTCGGTCGCGGCGACCTCCACGACAAAGCGGTGGGCGGTGCCATCGGCGGTGGTGACGGTCAGCTCAGTCCTGGACAGCGCAGTCTTTTCGTCGCCGGCCTCCTGCTTGCACCCGCCCAGCACCGCCAACAGCGCCGCCGCCGTCAGCCCGGAAAATCGCAATGCTCTCAACGCTGTTACTCGCCAGTTTCAACCATCACGGCCAACGGCCCCTTCTGCCCCTCGACGATCCGGGCGACAAGCCGCTGTTCGGGGTCGACCTCCTCGATCCCGCCGCGCCGCAACGTTTCCATATGGACGAAGACGTCGCCGGGCTTGCTCTCGCGCACCAGGAAACCATAGCCTTTCAAGCGGTTGAACCATTTGACCGATACCGGTTCGAACGGCCCCGCCTGATCAGCCAGCGCGACCCGGTCGGGCCGCTCGACGACGCGGCGCACCGGTTCGACCGCGCTCGACAGGTCGATGTCGAGGATTTCCGCCGCCTGCATCCCGCGTGCCCGGCGCACGGCGTTGCAGGTGATGACTGCCCCTTCGGGCAGGGTACGACGCCCATGGGGTTCGAGGACCGAAAAATGGATCAGGACGTCGCCGATCGCCGGATCGTCGGCGACCGCGAATCCGAAGCCGCGGGTCACGTCGAACCATTTGATCGCGCCCCGCACCGCCGGGACGATCTCTTCGCGCGCAGCCGCCATCGCGGCCGGCTCCGCCTGTCCCATCACGCAATCATCGGCAATCGTTCGCGCTTCCAGACGCATCGTCGCGTGCTCCCCCTGGGGCACACTCTATCACGATGTTTCACGAACGCGACGATTTCTTTACGATGCTACCCGTCCCAGTCCGCATCGTCGTCGGACGCCGGCAGTCCGACGATGCGCCGGGCCAGCGCCGGGGCGTGCCCCGCCCGCACCATCGCCGCGATCTGTTTCTCACGGCGGTCGCGCTCCACCGGCACGGTCGCGAACGGCCCGATGCGCTTGCGTCGGGCAAAGGCGAGCGCCGCGCCCTCCGCCCCCTCCTCCAGCGTGTCGTGGAATTCGCTCGTCTCCTCCTCGCCGACGCCTGCCTGGCGCAGCGCATCGCGCACCCGCCGCGCGCCCAGCCCGCGCCGGGTCATCGACGCCACCCGCGCCTCGGCAAAGGCGCGGTCGTCGACATAGCGCAGCTCGGCCATGCGGTCGGCCAGCGCATCCACATCGATCTCCCCCTCCCGCCCACGCTCGCGCAGCTTGCGGTGGAGATAGGCGACCAGCTTCGCCCGCGTGGTCGCATAGCGTTCAACATAGCGTAAGGCGGCGCGTTCCAGGGCGGGCTGGTCGAGCGGTGGCAGCGGGCGGCGCGGGTCTCGGGACATGCGCCATGTTTGTGCCACACTGGGCGGCGATTTTGAAATCAACTGTGCCGCGCGGCCCTTTGCCGCTATGGCGACACGCTTCGAACGCCGCGTATCGCGCGAACGGGCCTGAGAGTTGGACAAGAATGACGACGAATCTTGAAGGAAGTGTTGCAGTTTCGCTGGAAGCGACCCCGACCGTGGACGCGTTGCCACGCCGGTTCGCCGACTTCGCGACGCTGGGCGACGCGATGGATTATGCGGCGCAGGGCTCGCGCGGGCTGAACTTCCACGACGCGCGCGGTACGCTGAAGCGCCCCTATCCCTTCCGCGAGATGCGCGAGGATGCGCTGCAACAGGCTTATCGCCTGATCGCCAAGGGCGTGCGTCCCAACGATCGCATCGCGCTGATCGCCGAGACGGGTGCGGAGTTTGCGGCGCTGTTCTTCGGCGTGGTCTATGCTGGCGCATGGCCGGTGCCGCTGCCGCTGCCCACCTCGTTCGGCGGGCGCGAGGCCTATGTCGAACAGCTGCGGGTGCAGCTGGCCAGCTGCGATCCCAAGACGCTGTTCTACCCGGCCGAACTGGAAGCGATGGCGGGCGAAGCGGCGCGGATCGCCGGGGTCGAAGGCATTGATTGGGAAAGTTTTTCGACCGCCGAAGCGGTCGCGGTCGAGCTGCCCAAGGCGTCGAGCGACGATATCTGCTACCTGCAGTATAGCAGCGGATCGACCCGCTTCCCGCATGGGACCGAGATCACCCATGCCGCGCTGCTGAACAACCTGTCGGCGCACAGCCATGGCATGCAGCTGGTCGATCAGGATCGCTGCATTTCGTGGCTGCCCTGGTATCACGATATGGGGCTGGTCGGCTGCTTCCTGTCGGTCGTCGCCAACCAAGTTTCGACCGACTATCTGAAAACAGAGGATTTTGCCCGCCGTCCGCTGGCATGGCTGGACCTCATCACCCGCAATACGGGCAATTCGATTTCCTACTCGCCGACCTTCGGCTACGACATCTGCGCGCGGCGCATGTCGAGCCAGACCAAGGCAGCGGACCGGTTCGACCTGTCGCGCTGGCGGCTGGCGGGCAATGGCGCGGACATGATCCGGCCCGATGTGATGCAGTCGTTCGTCGACGCCTTCGCCGATGCCGGGTTCAAGGCGTCGGCGTTCCTGCCGTCCTATGGCCTTGCCGAGGCGACGCTGGCGGTGGCGATCATGCCGCCGGGCGAGGGCATCATCGTCGAACTGGTTGAAGAGACGGAACTTTCCGGCGGCACCGGCCGCGCCGACCGGCCGCAGCGGTATCGCGCGATCGTGAATTGCGGGAAGCCGGTGAAGGACATGACGGTCGAGATCCGCGAAGAGGACGGCACCCCCCTGCCCGAACGCGCGATCGGCAAGGTCTGGTGCAAGGGGCCGTCGCTGATGAGCGGATATTTCCGCGATCCGGAGGCGACCGCGGCGTGCATGGTCGACGGGTGGCTGGACACCGGCGACATGGGCTATCTGTCTGACGGATATGTCTATATCGTCGGCCGGGCCAAGGACATGATCATCGTCAACGGCAAGAATCACTGGCCGCAGGACATCGAATGGGCGGTGGAGCAGCTGCCCGGGTTCAAGGCCGGCGACATCGCCGCGTTCGCGATCACGACGCCGGGCGGCGAGGAAACGCCAGCGGTGCTGGTGCAGTGCCGGGCGTCGGACGAGGGTGAGCGGCTGCGGCTGCGCGAGGAAATTCGCGAGCGAGTCCGGTCGGTTACCGGCATGAACTGCGTGATCGAACTGGTCCCGCCGCGCACCTTGCCGCGGACGTCGTCGGGGAAGCTCAGCCGGGCGAAGGCGCGGAAATTGTATCTGGAGGGTGAGATCAAGCCTTACGCCATCGCGGCGTGAGCGCTTGGGGATAGCCCCCTCCACCACCGCTTCGCGGCGGTCCCCCTCCCCACCTTGTGGGGAGGATTTAATGCTTTCCTACAAGGCTTCGGACAGCTAGGTCAGAAATCGGCCTTGCCCTTCCGGTTCGACCGGGATAGAGGCCGCGTCCGCACACGAGTGTAGCTCAGCTGGTAGAGCATCGGTCTCCAAAACCGAGGGCCGGGGGTTCGAATCCCTCCACTCGTGCCAGCGCGCCGCCGCGCCGATCCCCGAAACTGATGGACTGGATTCGACGACGATGTTCCGCGCGCTGTACGACTGGACGCTCCGCCTTGCCAATCATCGCCATGCGGTGCGCAGCCTGGCGGTCGTGTCGTTCTGCGAAAGTTCGTTCTTTCCGATCCCGCCCGATGTCGTGCTGGTGCCGGTCATCCTGCAGCACCGCACCCGCGCCTATCAGATCGCGGCGATCTGCACGATCGCGTCGGTGCTGGGCGGGATGGTCGGCTATGCCATCGGCTATTTCCTGTGGGACACGGTCGGCGCGTGGGTCATCAACCTGTACGGGTTGCAGGACAAGGCGGCGAAGTTCCAGGCGGGCTTCGCCGAATATGGCGCGGCGATCATCCTGCTCAAAGGACTGACGCCGATCCCGTTCAAGCTGGTGACGATCGCGTCGGGCCTCGCCAAGTTCAACTTCGCGCTGTTCGTCCTCACCGCGACGATCACTCGCGCCTTCCGCTTCTTCCTGATCGCGTTCCTGCTCAAGAAATATGGCGCGCCGGTGCAGGAGTTCATCGAGAAGCGCCTGACGATGATCGGCATCCTGCTGGTCGTCGCGCTGGTCGGCGGGTTCGCGGCGGTCAGCCTGTTGTAACCGTTTCGGATACGATTGCCGGAATCGTCGCGAAACGATCCTTCTGCCAAGAGCCGCCCCAGCGCGATGGTCGCGCGTGGGGGGACAGAAATGAAATGGACGATGGTCGCCGCAATGACGGCGGTGCTGGGGGCGGCGCCGGCATGGGCGCAGGACAGGCCGTTCGACCCGTATGGCGATGGTGGCGAGGTCACCTATCGCGACCCGATGACCGGGTTCCGGGTCGAGGTGGCGGGCGGCTATGACCGGCTGGAAATCAATTACGTCGACGACGACACCAAATATTATGATGGCGCCGACGGTATCCGCTATGGCGGCGAGATCGGATATGATGTCGCGATCGGCGGCACGGTGCTGCTGGGGGCCTATGGCGGCTATGCCGGGGCGTCGACCAAAAGATGCGACGATATCGGGTTATCGATCGAGCTGTGCCAGAAGGCGAAGGGCGAATGGTCGGGCGGGGTCCGGCTGGGGCTGCGGGTGGCCGAGCGGGCGCAGGTCTATGGCAAGGTCGGCTATGCGTCGATGCCGCTGGAGTTCCGCTATAATACGGATCGCACGACCGAGACCTATGCCGGGATGCACTTCGGGCTGGGTGGCGAGATCGGGCTGGGCAGCGGCGCCTTTGCGAAGGCGGAACTGGTCGCGACCAATTTCCGGACGAAGGACCGGATCTACGAAGGGCTGAATTTCGACCGGCGGCATGCGGTGGCCGGGTTGGGCTATCGGTTCTGAGGGGTTCGGCGCGTCGGGGTCCCGCGTTTCGCGCCAGAAGAAGAAGCGGGACCCCGGGTCAAGCCCGGGGTGACGATGGGGGAGCGGCGAGGTGGAAGCGCGGTCGGCCGGCCCCGTAGCAGGGGGGCCGGCAGGCCCCTGCCCCGCACGCTTGCTTCCCGCTTCCGAGATCGCTAGATACCATGCCCAATCCGACAGCGTGGATGGGCCGCGCCGGTTCCCAGAAGGGACCGGACGGGGCCTTGTGTCCGGCGGTCGGTCGAACCGATAATGAAGGTCATGCACGTGGCGAAAGTTACCCCCGTCGAATTCATGCGGCAGGTCCGGGCCGAAACCGCCAAGGTGACGTGGCCGACGCGCAAGGAAACGGTGATGACCGCGGTGATGGTCGTCATCATGACGACGCTGCTGGCGGTCTTCTTCCTCGGCGTGGATTCGGCGTTCGACGCGATCGTCAAGGGCCTGCTGCGGCTCGCGCAGTAACCGCGCTCGCACCCCCTATAGCTTTAAGGACACCCATGTCGCGCTGGTACATCATTCACGCCTATTCCGGGTTCGAGGGCAAAGTCCGCGATTCGATCCTGTCCGAAGCGACGCGCCTCGGCCTCGACCACGCCGTCGAAGCGATCGAGGTCCCGACCGAGAATGTGACCGAAGTCCGTCGCGGCAAGAAGGTGCAGTCCGAGCGCAAGTTCATGCCCGGTTACGTGCTGGCGAAGCTGGACCTGAGCGACCAGGTCTATCACCTCGTCAAGAACACGCCGAAGGTGACGGGTTTCTTAGGCTCGTCGGGCAAGCCGCAGGCGATCAGCGAGGCGGAAGCCACGCGGATGCTGAACAGCAAGGAAGAGGCCGCCGCCTCCCCCGCCAAGACCAAGATCAAGGTCGATTTCGAGATCGGCGATTCGGTCAAGGTGCTGGACGGCCCGTTCGCGAGCTTCAACGGCGTGGTCGAGGAACTGGACTTCGACAAGTCGAAGGTGAAGGTCAGCGTGTCGATCTTCGGGCGCGCGACGCCAGTGGAACTGGATTTCGAGCAAGTGGAACGAAGCAAGTAAGGCGCAGCCGAAACTTGCTGTCCGCACGCAGTTAGCGCCAGCTAACTGCGAGACGGCGGACACCGGCCGGCGGGTGCAACCCGACCGACGTTAGCGGCGTAGGGCGACAAGCCCTGCGCCGTTTTTGCGCTTACTTCCTGATGATCGACAGCGGCGAGCGGCATCGATAGCCTATCCCGGAACGCCCTTTCCCGGAGGCAAGCCAATGCACGCAATCCGGCGTTTCTATGCCGAGCCGGGCCGCACGTCGCGCGCAAGCCTGACGCTGATCGCCATCGTCGTCGCGGCGATCCTGTATGCCGTGCCGTTTGTCGACTGGACGTGGGGACTGACACCCAATTTCGGGATCGGCATGGTGGGCGGCGCAGCGTTCGGGACATTCGTCGTCGCATCGATCCGCCGGATGCGCGATGCCGCCATCAGCCTGCGGCTGGCCGGATGGGTCACGCTCGGTGTCCTCACCACGTTCGTGGTCGCGCTTTTGACGATAGCACGCAGCGATGCGCCGTGGGCGAATGCCGTTTTGGACATGCTAGTCTATGTCGTACTGGGCCTCTGGCTGGCGATCGCCGTTTGGCCCCGGCATCCGGTCGACGATCCCCTACCGACCGGCCGCTACCGCGCAGGCTATGGCATCCTGCTGGCCTTCATGATCCTTGGCGCCGGGATCGTCGGATTCATCGCGTGGGTCTCCACCGGCATGCATGAGGCGAATGAACGCCGAATGGAGTATGAGCAGCGTCGGGAACGGGAGGACGCGGGTCGCGGCGACAACAGTTTTTAGGACAAGGTGCTGGACGGCCCGTTCGCGAGCTTCAACGGCGTGGTCGAGGAACTGGACTTCGACAAGTCGAAGGTGAAGGTCAGCGTGTCGATCTTCGGGCGCGCGACGCCAGTGGAACTGGATTTCGAGCAGGTCGAGAGAAGCAAGTAAGGCCACGCCTTACTTGCTGGCCGCACGAAATTAGCGTCAGCTAATTTCGAGACGGCGACCGACCGGCCGGCGGGTGCAAACCCGACCGACGTTAGCGGCGTAGGGCGAAGGCCCTGCGCCGTTTTCGCGTTCGATACGCAAACGCATAGCTAAACACCGTCTACGCTGATGTTGCGTATGGCAAATAACGCGATGTGGACCTAAGAACGAGAAGCAAGAACTTTCTTTGGAACGAAGAAAAGTAATGCCTTGTTAGCAATGATATATTCGAAGATACTTCGTTCAGTAAAACGCTTCCCCATTCGTCAGGCCGATATCTCATAATATTTGAAAACATGCTTGTAATTAGAAAATGAACCGCGACCTCTGGGAGTATTATAGGAAAAAACGGATTTTCAATGAACCACAGCTTTCCTCGAAGGTCCGTATATATCATCGCCCTTATCTGACCTGATCGCGCCGCCGGAACTATTACAGTTGTTTTACCGTAACGCTCACCTATTTGAAATCCGGAAAAAGCTTGTTCAATAGCGAGAGCACTTGGCCTGACCTCACCGTTCCCAATTTGAAATTCCCAAGTCACACTTCGGATATCATTGGAATTCACGATTTCCAGCGGAAAACACCTACTCTGCCTATTAGTCGTCAATTTATAATAGTCAGCCATTTCAGGAATCAAACTAAGAAGCGTTCCCAAACTAACGTCAAATTTAGTTTGATAGAACTCCATAACCGATTTTGCGCAGTCGATATTGAAAGAAACACCGGGGACTTTTACCAGATGCGTCGGGAAAGCCCCCACTAAATCACTAAACGTTCCCCGTGGAGAATCCCCGCCAAACTGCGCTTGTATTGTTGCTGGGAGATAAGACATGCCATGCGAACCGGGCAACATATCCTTCCTATAGCGAAGCGGGTTGTTCAATATTATTATACCGTACGTATATGCAGTAAGTGCATAGAAAAAATTGAGAGGCTTAACCATAAGAGAGCCATTTCTTCCAGCAAGGAACAACTCCCTTCCTTGACTGAAGCAATTTTTCATTCTTGCAGCTTCATCTGCTGTTATTCCTGAATTACTATTGCCTCCAACCGATATCTTGCGTAGCTTGTAAAGATCTCTCAGCTCGTTAATATTTTCCAAACTTTCAGCCAGTTCTATACTAGCATCCTCAAAATCAAGAGATTCTATAGCCAGAAGACTTATAGGATCCTCTCTCGCAATACGTTTCCTCACCTCATTTATTACTAGTGAGGTATTCTTTGCGGGAATGAGATCTGGATCTTTTAGGTCGGGAAGACCTTGAGCCTCCTCATAATCACGAAGACTCATTGCCGGCTTTTCACCAGGCTTATTGCCTGCTTTCCATTCTTGGAGAATTTCTGCCTTCCGGTTTAAGAGAGCGTCATAATCTGGTTCAGCCGCAAATATCGGCTGATTAGCCGCTTCAGTTTTTGAAAATTTGTCATGGGCAATTTCGTCGAGCATCCCACCCCCCCGTTGTTGAAGGTTTAGGGTAACCAACACCTTTGAAATTGCCAGATGTTTCAGGACCAAAGTCCCGACTGCCTGCACTCTGGAAGTCGATGAAAGCCCTCCGGCGGCCTATCCGGCATTACAAGGAAGTAGCAGGCTACTACTAAAGCTTCCCCTTCCCCCGAAGCGCAATCTCCAACGCCACCTCCCAGCCTG